>JASFUJ010000332.1:0-4958 GCA_050050355.1 Acidobacteriota bacterium | reverse complement strand
CGATGCCGATCCACCGACGACGCCATCGCCACCAGCGCCGGCCGCGCCAGGCCGGCCCCGGCGCGGACCGCCTCCTCGACCCGCGCCGCCAGGTGCGCCACCGTCGGCGCCTCGAACAGCGCCCGCACCGGAAGCTCCACCCCGAACGCCGGCCGCAGCCGCGAGATCACCCGCGTCGCCAGCAGCGAGTGACCGCCCAGGGCGAAGAAGTCGTCGTCCACGCCCACCCGCTCGGCCTCCCCCTCGAACCCGAGCACCTCCTCCCAGATCCCGGCCAGCACCTCTTCGACCGGGGTCCGCGGGGCGACGAAGGTCTCGGTGACCGACTCCAGGTCCGGCGCCGGCAGCGCCTTGCGGTCCACCTTGCCGTTGGGCGTGAGCGGCAGGGCGTCGAGCTCCACGAACACCGCCGGCACCATGTACTCCGGCAGGCTCTCCCGCAGCGCCGGGCGCAGGTCGTCCGGGGCTCCCCCCCGCGCCCTCACCACGTAGGCCACCAGCCGCCGGTCGTCCCCTCCACCGCCGATCCCGTCCTTTCGGGCCCCCTGCCGCACCAGAACCACCGCCTCGCGCACCTCCGGCAGCGCCCCCAGGGCCGCCTCGATCTCCCCCAGCTCGATGCGGAAGCCCCGCAGCTTCACCTGGTGGTCCGCCCGGCCCAGGAAGTCCAGCTCCCCGTCCGGCAGCCACCGCACCAGGTCCCCGGTGCGGTACAGCCGGGCCCCCGGCGCGTCGGACAGCCCGTCCGGCACGAAGCGCTCGGCGGTCAGGGCCGGCCGGCCCAGGTAACCCCGGGCCAGACCCGCACCCCCCAGCAGCAGCTCTCCGACCACCCCCACCGGCACCGGCCGGCCCCGCCGGTCCACCACGAAGACCCGCGCGCCGCCGACCGGCCGGCCGATGGGCGGCAGCTCGGTCCGCGGGGCGACCGCCGAGGCCGTCGCCACGACCGTGCCCTCGGTGGGGCCGTAGTGGTTGACCAGGCGCGGACCGAGGTTCCGCGGGCCGCCCCGGTGCAGCCGGTCGCCCCCCGTCAGCAGGGCGCGCAGGGGGAGCTCCGGCGCCCGCTCCGACGCCAGCATCTCCTCGGCCAGCGGCGTCGGCAGGAAGGCGACCGAGACGCCCCGGGCCGTCAGCCAGGCCGCCAGCTCCGACGGCGCGCTCACCAGGTCCTCCGGCGGGATCCACAGGCTCGCCCCCGACGCCAGGTAGGGCCAGGTCTCCCACACCGAGGCGTCGAACCCCACGCCGGCGAGCAGCGTCGCCCGGTCCCCGGGACCCACCCCGTACGCCCTCCGATGCCAGGCGACCAGGTTGACCAGACCCCGGTGAGAGAGCTGGGTGCCCTTGGGCAGACCGGTCGAGCCGGAGGTGTAGATCACGTAGGCCAGTCGCTCGGGGTCACTCCCGGAGTCGCCCCCGGCGGGCGGGTCCCCGGTGCGGCGCCGCTCCCCGGGCTCGCGGCCGAAGCGGCCGTCCGCCGCCGTCCACACCGGCACCGGCAGGTCCCCCAGGCGCTCGCGGCCGGATTCGTCGGTCACCACCAGGCGCGCCCCGGAGTCCTCGATCAGGTAGCGCAGCCGCTCCGGCGGATTGACCGGGTCGATCGGCAGGTACGCTCCCCCCGCCTCGAGCACCCCCAGGGCGGAGGCGATCAGGTCGAACGAGCGCGGCAGGCAGAGCGCCACGACCTCCTCGGGGCCCGCACCCCGGCGCGCGACGGCGGAGGCGATCCGGCGGGACCGCGCCGCGAGGGCGCCGTACGTCCAGTGCCGGTGTCCGTCGACCACGGCGAGCGCCTCCGGGGAGCGCTCCGCCCACCGGGCGAACAGCCGGTGCACGGGAGGCGCCGCCGGCTCCGCGGCCGAGTCGGCCGACTCCCCCGGGTCGTTCCACTCCACCAGGATCTGGGCGCGCTCGGCCGGAGCGAGGAGCGGCAAGTCCCACACGGGATCTTCGGGGGCGCGCACCGCCGCGTCCAGCAGGCGTTCGAAGTGCCCGGCCAGCCGGCCGGCGGTCGTGGCGTCGAACAGATCGGTGGCGAACTCGAGGGCGCCGGCGAGGGCTCCGTCCGCTTCCGCCAGCGCCAGGGTGAGCTCGAACTTGGCCGGCGGCGATCCGTTGCCGCCGCCGTCCCCGCCGAGCCTCCGGACGCGGAGGCCGTCCCCCAGCGCGGAGCGATCGGTCGCGTTCTGCAGGATGAACATCACCTGGAAGAGGGGCGTGTGGGTCAGGCTGCGCTGGGGATGGAGCTCCTCCACCAGCTTCTCGAACGGCACGTCCTGGTGGAGATGGGCCGCCAGCGACGCCTCCCGCACCCGGGCCAGGAGCTCCCGGAACGACGGCTCGCCCGACAGGTCGCCCCGCAGCACCAGGGTGTTGACGAAGAAGCCGATCAGCCCTTCGATCTCCAGGTGGTTGCGCCCGGCGATCGGCGTGCCCACCGCCAGGTCCTCCTGGCCGCTGATCCGCCCCAGCAGCGCCTGGAACCCGGCCAGCAGCACCATGAACGGCGTCGCCCCCTCGCGCCGCGCCAGCGCCGCCACCGCCCCGGCCGTCCCTTCCGGCAGGCGCACCGGCCGCGATCCGCCCCGAGGGCTCCGCACCGCCGGGCGCGGCCGGTCCGTGGGCAGCTCGAGCACCGGCGGCAGGCCGGCGAGCTGCTCGCGCCAGTAGGCGATCTCGCGCTCCAGCACGGCGCCGTGGAGCCAGCTCCGCTGCCAGACCGCGAAGTCCGCGTACTGCACCGGCAGCTCGGGCAGCGGCGACGGCGCGCCCGCTCCCCCGTCCGACGAGAACGCCCGGTAGAGCGCCCCCAGCTCCCGCATCAGGATCCCCATGGACCAGCCGTCGCTGACGACGTGGTGCATGGTCAGCAGGACCGCGTGGTCCGCCGGACCGGCCTCTCCGGGAGACCCCAGCCGGACCACCGAGGCCCGCAGGAGCGGTCCGTGGACCAGGTCGAACGGATGCGCCGCCTCCGCGCTCGCCAGGTCCCGCGCCACCGGCTCGCGCGTCGCCTCCGGCAGCCCCGTCAGGTCCACCACCGGCAGGGGGAAGGCCATCGCCGGCAGGGCCGGCAGGACCACCTGGCGGGGCTCCCCCTGCTCGGCCGTGAACACCGTGCGCAGCGCCTCGTGCCGGCGCACCACCTCTCCCAGGCTCCGCGCCAGCACCGCCACCCGCAGCGGGCCGTCGAGCCGGACCGCGACCGGGATGTTGTAGACCGGGCTCCCCGGGTCGAGCTGGTCGATGAACCACAGGCGCTGCTGCGCGAACGACAGCGGCAGGGGCCCGGCGTCCGAACGGTCCGGCGGGCGATCCATCGGCCGGAGGGGCGGCGCCACCAGGCCGGCCCCGGCGCGGACCGCCGCCTCCACCCGGGCCGCCAGGTGCGCCACCGTCGGCGCCTCGAACAGCGCCCGGACCGGAAGCTCCACCCCGAACGCCGGCCGCAGCCGCGACGTCACCCGCGTCGCCAGCAGCGAGTGCCCGCCCAGAGCGAAGAAGTCGTCGTCCACGCCCACGCGGACGCCTTCCCCGCCGAGACCGAGCACCTCCTCCCAGATCGAGGCCAGCACCTCCTCCACCGGAGTCCGCGGGGCGACGAAGGTCCCGGCCGCCGCCTCCCGCTCCGGGGCCGGCAGCGCCCGGCGGTCGATCTTGCCGCTCGGCGTCTTCGGCATCGCCTCGAGCGCCACGGTCACCGCCGGCACCATGTACTCCGGCAGCAGCTCCCGCAGCCCCTCGCGCACGCCCCGCGGGTCGACCGGGCCCTCCCCCTCTCCCACCACGTAGGCCACCAGCCGCGTCTCTCCCCCTCCCCCGCCGATCTCGCCTTCCCGAGCCTCCTTGTGAGCCCCCTTCTGAGACAAGACCACCGCCTCGCGCACCCCGGGCAGCGTCCCCAGCGCCGCCTCGATCTCCCCCAGCTCGATGCGGAAGCCCCGCACCTTCACCTGGTGGTCCAGCCGCCCCAGGAACTCCAGCTCCCCCGCCGGCAGCCAGCGGGCCAGGTCCCCGCTCCGGTACAGCCGCCCCCCCGGCGCACCGGAGAACGGGTCGGGCACGAAGCGCTCGGCGGTCAGCGCCGGCCGGCCCAGGTAGCCCCGCGCCAGGCCGGCGCCGCCGATCAGCAGCTCCCCCGGCACGCCGACCGGCTGCGGCTCCAGGCTCGCGTCCGTCACGTAGGTCCGGGCGCCCGCCAGCGGCCGGCCCAGGGTCGGGCGCGCGTCTGCTCCTCCGATCCCCCCGATCGGAGACACCGTGGTGTCGACCGTGCACTCGCTCGGGCCGTAGACGTTGAACCAGGCCGTCCTCGAGCTGGTCGACCCCGGGCTGGACCAGCCCGCCAGCCGCTCCCACAGGGCCGGGTCGATCGCCTCGCCCCCCACCAGCACCCGCGCCGGAACCCAGCTCCGATCCGCCCCCGGCCCCGCCTCGAGCAGCGCCCGCAGGTGGGACGGCGTGCAGTCGAAGGACTCGATCCGCCGGGCGGCCAGGGTGGCGCGGAGCGCCGCCGGGTCCGCCCGCAGCGCCTCCGGCAGGAGCTCCAGCGTGCGCCCGGCGGCCACCTGGACGATCTGCTGGATCGACGCGTCGAAGTGCAGGGGCGCGTTGACCGCCACCCGCAGCTCATCCGCCCCGTCCGCAGACTCCGCCCCCCCGTAGATCGCCCGCTCCAGCCCGTCCAGCAGGTGGACCACCGCCTCGTGGGGCACCAGGATGCCCTTCGGCGTGCCCGTGCTCCCGGAGGTGTAGATGGCGTAGAGCGCGCCGCCGGGCGGTGGGCCGGGCGCGGGCGGGGTTCCGTCTCCGTCCGGGGCCGGGCTCCCGTCCGGAGCACCGGTCATGGCCGCGATCTCGGCCTGCCCCAGGACCACCGCCGGCGCCGCGTCGGCCAGCGCCCGCTCCAGGCGGATCGCCGGCTGGGCCGGGTCCAGGGCCACGAAGCAGCC
>JASFUJ010000331.1:0-4979 GCA_050050355.1 Acidobacteriota bacterium | reverse complement strand
CGCCGGCCCCGCCGGCGCCAGAGCCAGGACCAAGGCCAGAGCCACGAACCACCGCGTGCAACCTGTCGATCTCATGGTGCTCTCCTCTCTCCCTCGAAGCTCGCGTGATCCTCCCGATGCACGCCCCATGCATGCCCCATGGATGCCCCTTGCGTGCCGATGTTAGCCGAGTCCTCGGATCGCCACTGGTAGACTCCCCGGCCATGGCCTGGATCCCGTACGTCGATGAATCGGAAGCCACCGGCCGGCTGCGGCGGCTCTACGAGCGCCTGGTCGAGCCCTGGGGCGGAGTGGACCACATCCTCAAGATCCACGGTCTCAACCCCCGGTCGCTCGAAGGGCACTTCGACTACTACAAGTGGCTGATGAGGGGCCGCTCGCCCCTGTCCCGGGCCCAGCGGGAGATGATCGCGGTGGTGGTCTCCGCCACCAACCGCTGCCACTACTGAATCACCCACCACGGGGCGGGGCTCCGGAACCTCACGGACGACGACGCGCTGGTGACGGCCCTGATCGAGGACCACCGCACGGCGCCGGTGACCCCCGCCGAGCGGGCCATGCTCGACTACGCGGTGAAGCTCACCCGCGAGCCGTGGGCGATGACCGAAGAGGACGTCGAGCGGCTCCGGGAGGCGGGGTTCGACGACACGGGCATCCTCGACATCTGCCAGATCACCGGCTACTACAACTTCGTCAACCGCCTGGCGGACGGGCTCGGTGTCGAGCTGGAGAGTTACTGGGACGAGTCCTGAGAACGAAAAATGGCCCGGACGGCCCCGACCCGGAGATGCTCCCCGGGACGTGCCGCCCGGGCCTGATGCCCGAACGTTGCTCAGAGCGTCGTTTCAACGATGAGCGGGTCGGTGCACTCACGATCGGCTCGGCGGGGACTCCGGCCTCCTCGCCGACGATGGTCTCGATCTCGAGGCCCGGCTCACCGGCCACGCGGCGGCCATGGTCCTCATCCGCCTCGTGGAAATGGCTCACCGGGAGCGCCTGCGCCTCGCGCGGTTCTGAAGTCGATCCGTTGCCGTCAGCATCCAAGGTACCGCTCCATGCCATAGGTGTCCAATACTTCTTTCCAACATGATGTATAGTTAATCACTATGGAGATCCACCAGCTGCGCTATTTCGTGGCGGTGGCCGAGGCCGGCAGCTTCAGCCGCGCGGCCGAGCGCTGCCGCGTGGCCCAGCCGTCCCTCAGCCAGCAGATCAAGAAGCTGGAGACCGCCCTGGGACAGGACCTGTTCGACCGCCTGCCCCGCGGCGCCGCGCTGACCAAGGCCGGTCACGCGCTGCTCCCCCGGGCGCGCCGGATCCTCGCCGAGGTCCGGGAGGCCCGCGGTGAGCTCGAGCGGGATCTGGACGAGGGCCGGGTGCCGCTCGCGGTGGGCGCCATCCCGACCATGGCGCCCTACGTGCTCCCACCGGTGCTGCGCCGGCTGACCACGGAGGCGCCGGACTGTGAGCTCACCGTGCGCGAGGACCTCACCGAGCGCCTGGTCGAGGCGCTGCTCGACCTGGAGCTGGACTGCGCCATCATGAGCACGCCGGTGGAGCACCGGTCGGTGGAGGTGGAGGTGCTCGGCTCCGAGCGGCTGCTGCTGGCGGTCCACGGCGACGTCACCCTCCCGGCCTCGGCGGAGCGCGCCCTGGAGACGCTGCGCAACCGCCCGTCGATCGTGCTCCACGAGATGCATTGCCTCGGGCAGCAGATCCGGGACTTCTGCGACACGACCGACCTCGCCCAGCGGATCGTCTGCCGCTCGACCCAGATCGGCACGGTGCGGCACCTGGTGGCCCTCGGCATGGGGTACTCGCTGATCCCGGAGATGGCCGCCCGGTTCGGCGGATCGAACGGCCTGCGCTACGCGCCGATGCCGGACCGGGATCCGCGGCGGGAGGTGGCTGTGGTGTGGCACCGGGACCGCAGCCGGTCCCGGCTGGCGCGGCGGTTCGTGGAGCTGGTGCGGGAGGATCTCGCAGCCGGGAGGCACCGGGTGGCGATGGAGTGAGGTGGGGCGCTCCCCTCGCTGTCGGCCGACTGAAGCCGGATGGGGTGGCTCGCTACGCTCGCTCTCGGCCGGCTGAACGGGCCGCAGGCCCGATCCCGTCAGGAAGCGCGGGGCGGGGCCTGAGACGCCTCGCCGAGGCGCGGCCGGGCCTCCTCCCGCTCCCGGCGCCGTTCTCGCGACCGGGCCCGCAGCCGCTCCAGGACCACCGAGTGGCTCAGGTACCCCACCACCCACAGCCCGGACGCCACCAGGTGGAGCACGATCCAGGCCGTGCGCCACCCTTCGGTGACGGTGGTCTGGATCAGGTAGCCGGAGAGCACCATGGGAACCGCCGTCAGGAGCATCGAGGCGCCGGAGCGGCGGCCGGTGCGCACGCCGCGGCTCCAGTGCTTCCAGATGTGCTCGCGCCAGATGATGCCGACGCCGAAGACCAGCAGCGGGGCCGTCAGCACGTGCAGGTGCTGGATCGTCGGCTGGAAGGGGTGGTTGACCACCGCGAAGGGGTCGCTCGGCTCCATCAGGTACTTCATCCAGGCGTAGACCAGCCCGGTCCCGCCGACCAGGAGGATCGACAGGTGGACGGTCCATTGCTCCAGGCGGCTCATCGGCTCACTTCCCTTCTGCGTCGTCCTTCGGCTCGTCGGTCCCGGGCGGCCGGTCCGGCTCGTCCAGCACCCGGTGGATCGCCAGCACCCGGCGCACCGCGGCCGTGGTGGCCCGGGCGGTGAGCGTGGCCCCGGTCACCTGCCGGATGCCCCGCTTGAGCTGGAGCTCCGGATCCAGCGCCCGGTCCGTGAACTGGTCGTACCAGATCTCCCGCGGGATGTACTCGGGGGGCTCCTTGAAGCTGACGATCTCGATCCGCTCGACCGCGCCCTCCGGCCCCACCACCACCATCAGGGTCTCGGGCAGGGTCCGCACCCGGTGGGTGTCGAAGTACGCGGCGCCGGCCGGCTTCCCGTCGCAGGTGGCCCGGTAGGGGTGGGCCAGGGCGCTCGCCAGCTCTTCGCCGGCGAGCGCCGAGGCGCGGGTCTTCTGCTCCTCGGTCAGAAACGCGTTCTCCCGCTCCACGGTGCACCCGGGGAAGGCGAGGTCGAGCGCCTCGTCGACGGTCAGGAAGACCCGGGCGGCGGCCGGGGGCGCGGCGCCCGCTCCGAAGAGCAGGGCGCCGAGCACCACGGCCGCCGTCCGGCGCTTCGCGCCTCTAGAAGATGTAACCCAATGCCACATTGAGCTGATCGAGGCCGGTGCCGGCCCCGTTGTCGTAGTCCTGGTAGTCGGCCTTGACGATCGCCTGGGGAAACGGCTTCCAGGCGAGGCCGAGGGTCAGGCTCTCCTGGTCGTTGGCCGGATTGCGGGTGAACCCGGCCGGAACCGAGTCCTGGGTGTCCAGCTCCTCCCACCGCACGTAGGGGATCAGCTCGTGGCCGGAGCCGGTGCGGCTGAGCACGTCGTAGCCCGCCTGGGCGTACCAGCCGGAGAGCTCCTCGCCCACCGACGACGACCCGGTCAGGCCGGTGGCCCGGTTGAACAGGGCCGCGTCGTCCAGGTCCGCCCGGGCGCCGAGGAAGCGGAGCTCCAGGCCCCGCCAGCGCCATTCGGCATGGCCCTCGAGGATGGTGGTGGTGAGGTCCACCTCTTCGCCCGCGGCCGTGGTCAGACCCTGGCCCGAGTCGCCCACGTAGGCGGAGCCGCCCAGGAGCAGGCCCGGCACCGGCTCGTAGTCGATGCGGCCGACCCAGGCGAAGTCCTCGGCGATCGCCTTGGAGCCCTTCTGCCGGCCGCCGCGCAGGCCGCCGCCCGAAAACTCCGCACCCTCGAGACCGTTGACGATGTAGGTCCGATAGGAGACCGGGCCGACCTCGCCGAACAGGCCGAAGCCGTTCTCGCGCCAGGTGGTCGGAATGATCCGACTCTCCACGTCGGGGCGCCTGGCGCCGAGGAAGACGGTCGGCTCGTGGAGCTCGTTGACGAAGCCCATCGGGACCAGCAGCAGGCCCGCCCGGGCGTTGAGCTCCGGCTTCCAGAGGTAGTCCAGGTAGGCGAACTCGACCGAGGCCGAACCCTCTTCTCCGGTGGAGGCGTGCTCGAACTCGATCTCGGAGTTGAACAGCCAGTTGTCGTTGAACTTGTAGCCGAAGTAGACGATCCCGCGGAGGAAGTCGAGCTCGTCGGTGGCGTCGGAGTCGGCGCCGTCGTCCCGTTCGGACTCGAAGTTCTCGTAGAGCATCTCGCCGTAGCCGCCGATCGACAGCCCCTGCTCGGTGCGGTAGATCTTCGACGCGGCGGGGCCGAAGCCGAGCTCGCTCTCGTCCGCCATCACCGCCGCCTCGCCGATCTCCCGGCGCTCGGACTCCTCGGCCAGGATGGCGATCCGGCGCTCGATCTCCTCCAGGCGCGCGGCGAGCCCCTCCGCGGCGTCAGCGGGCCCGGACTCCATCCCCTCCTCGGACGCCATCTCCGAGTCCTCCTCGCTCTTCGACGCCTTCAGCTCCTCGACCTCCGCCTTCAGCCGCTCCACCTCCCGGCGGAGCTCTTCGACGGCGCTGCCTTCATCCATCTCGCTCTGGGCGAGCGCGGGAGCTCCCCCGGCGACCAGGGCCGCCAGCGCGACGACCGCCACCAGGGCGCAGATCCCTCCACTCAATCGTTCGAACAGGTGCATGTATACTCCTCAAAGGCGTGGACTTCCGTCCGCGCCGGGTTCGTGGGAGCGCGCGGTCACGCGCCACCCACGGTCCTTCGGGGAGCGGGGGTCCGGCACCTCCGGCGACACGGATCTTCCGGCCCCTGCTCCCGCCTTCATCCCGGCGTCCGCCGGGGGCGAATCCAGCACTCCGATGCGCACCCCTTCCCTCAGGGGTGCGACGCGTCCGGCGAAGCCGGACGTGATCGTGATCTCCACGCGATCGGCCGCTCCCGAGTCCGGGTGACCGGTCGGGTGACCGGCCGACCGCCGGGCGA
>JASFUJ010000330.1:0-4985 GCA_050050355.1 Acidobacteriota bacterium | reverse complement strand
TGCAGGTCTCGTCCTACTGGTCGTTCTTCCCCCACCGTGGCGAGGTGGTGAGCGAGGAGCATCCGCGCGAGGGCGGGCACCAGTGGTTCCGGTGGCGCCGGGAGGCGGAGGACGTGCTGCTGGAGGCCGGAGCGGCGGTCGTGCACCTGCCCGATTTCTTCGGTCCGGAGGTCCACACGAGCGCGGTCCAGATGGCGCTCGAGGAGGCGCTGGCCGGCAAGCCGGTGAGCGCCCTCGGCGATCCGGACGCCGCGCGCGAGATCGCCTACGTCCCGGACGCCATGCGCCTCGTCGCCGACCTGGCCGGGCACCGGGAGGCCTACGGCACCGACTGGGCGATCCCAGGCAACGGCACGGCGAGCGCCCGCGACCTGGCGCGGATCGCCGGCGAGCATCTCGGCCGCGAGGTGAAGGTGCGCGCGGTGCCGCCCTGGTTGATCCGCATCCTGGCCCTGGTGGTCCCGTCCCTCCGGCCGGTCGTCCCGCTGGCGCCCCACTACGCCAGGCCGGTCCGCTACGACGCCTCGAAGCTGGCCCGGCTCCTGGGCCCGATCGACGTCACCCCCCTGCCGGACGCCGTCCGGGCGACCCTCGACCGGCTCCGGTAGCGGCCGCCACCGCGCGAGGGTCTCGAGGGCGTTGCGCTCCGGGCCTGCTCGCCGGCTGGAGCGCGTCGGGCCGTGGTCGGGCTCACCTCAGAAGTCGACGTCCTCGTGGTCCCTGATGTCCGGGATGTCCCGGAACAGGAGGCTCTCGAAGAAGCTGCACGTGGCCGCGTGTTCGGCGACGAGCTTCCAGCGGCGCGGGTGGTCGATCCGGTCGAGTGCGAACAGGATGGCCCCGGCGATCCCGGCGAGCACCCAGCCGAGGAAGGCGGGCACGAACCAGTCGTGGTACGTCCCGGATCCGATCTCTCCGACCTCGTGGAGGAAGTGGAACAGGTAGAAGGCGGTGGAAGCCAGAAGGACCACGGCCAGGCCGGCCGCGGCCTGGAAGGCCCGCAACCGTCGCCAGACGAGGTAGGCCAGCGTCGCCACGAGCGCCAGGGCGAAGAGCGCCAGGTCGAGCGCCACCTCCTCCGGGATCTCCGGCCGGTGCCCGAGCTTGCCGGCGAGCCACCAGGCGGCGCTCAGGAGGCTCAAGAGGAGCGACCAGGCGCGCATCGGGTCTCCGTGGTGTCGGGGGCCTCCATCCTGAAACCTCTGCCCGACTCTAACGCACCGTCTGCCGGGCGTCCCGCGGGCGCCGTCGCCGTCACGCACCTTCGAAATGATTGCAATCCGGCCCGGAATTGTTACAAGAAAGAGCTCGCCGGCATGTCCGAACCGGCGCCCGCTCCGGGATTCTCGAACGCTCGCAGAGGGTGTCACCGTATGGCATTCATGTTGCGTGATTCCTCCATCTCGTGATCGAACAAGAGATGGTTCACCCGTCTCGATCCCATTTCATCGAATGAGCTGAACGCCGTTCACCACGGCAGGAGGCCTCAATGGAGGAAACTGAATGAACACCCCGATGCACCCTTCCCGCAGACTCGAACCCACGCGTGCGCTGCTCACCGCGGCGCTGGCATTCGTTCTCTGCTTCGGCGCCGTCGGCGTCGCCCAGGCCGTGGACGCCACGCGGCCGGCGACCCAGCTCGCCAACCTGCAGGATCACGTCCAGACCTTCATCGATCGCAACCTTCCCGGTCAGGCGACGGCGACCGTGACCCCGGTCGAAACCGTCTCCGACGCCAGTGACCTTCAGGCGCTCTCCGCGCTCGTCGCGGACAACCTCTGGATCATCGCCAGCGACGGTTCGGGGTTCTCGCAGATCACCGGTCCGGCCAATCAGCGCCAGCAGTTCGTCGATCAGTCCGTGATGCCGCGTTTGATCAACGGAGCCCTGGTCGCCGAGGTGGTCTGGAGCGTCAACGGTGAGACCGTCGTCACGTACGCCGTCACGGACCCGGCCGGCAATCCGGTCGGTGACACCTCGGCCAACTTCGAGTCCGTCACCCGCAACTACTTCGTCGAGACCACCACGCTCACGAGCCTGTCCCGGCTGCAGTCCAGCACCGTGCAGCCGAAACCGATCTCGGAGTACCACAAGACGTTCGTGAACGGGTTCGGGTCCGAGGTGGCGCACTACGACGCGTGGCTCAACTGCGTCGGTGGCGACACCTGCTCGGGCAATTCGACCTGCAACGATTCGGGTCCTTGCGGCTGTCAGGAGCGCAAGAAGGTGCGTTGCCTGCCGAACGGCAACTGCCAGATGGACGTCGCCTTCGTCGGGTACTGCGTCTTCCCGTCGGTGGAGTTCAGCTCGGAGGAGTTCAGCTTCTCCGTCAGCGGCTTCGGCTGGCAGTACTTCAGCGCCTCGCTCACCCTCGACAAGGAGTGCGAGTGCACCCAGGCCGAAACGGGCGACGTGAAGCAGGTCCACGAGAGCGGCTAGGAGCTTCCCTCCCCCAGCCACCGTTCCCCGGGGCGATCCGATCGCCCCGGGGAACGGGGCATTCCCCCCTCCCTTTCCTTCAGCGGTCCGTCTCAGTACAGATTGAGCCCGCCCTGGACGGTGGACGCGCCGCTGGCGCTGCCGGAACCGACGGTGAGCTTCACCGGCAGGGCGCCGGTGTAGCCGTAGTCCCAGTAGAAGCCGTCCGGGTCGGTGAACCCGGGGACGGCGCTGCCCGACACGCCGTCGAGGTCGCCGTCGAACTCCAGGAGCATGGAGGTCGAGGTCTCGATGCTGCCGGTGCCCTCGATGGTGCCGTAGGGCGTCTCGATGGGGGCCTGCCACACTGCCGGCGGACCCGACAGCGTGTAGCTGAGCGTCAGCAGGCCGGAGGGATCGAGCTGGCCGCCACCGTCGTCGTCCTCGATCAGGGCGCTCTGCAACACCTCGGCGTGCACGCTGCCCGTCACGTTGATCACCGCTTCGCTGTCCCCGAACAGCGCCGGGACGCGCCAGGTGTAGGTCGAGCTGGAGTGGACGGTCGCGTCCAGGGTCACCGTCTGGATCGGAGCCGGCTGGGCGGGCCGAGTGGCCGCGGTTCCGGTCGTGCGCTGGTCCAGGCTGTCTCCCTTCACCCCGGTCACCGTGATGTTCCCCAGGGCGTCCGTCACGTCCTCCAGGACGATCGACTCGCCCGGTTCGAGCTCGACGTCGACCTCGACGCCCGGCGCCACCGACAGGCCGCCGATCCCCGGATAGCTCTCCGGGAAGGTGATCGGCCCCTTGGCCGTGAAATGGATGCCCTGGGTCGCGGTGACCGTGGTCTCGGAGGTGCCGCTGAGATCGATCTCCCGGCTCGAGGTGGCGCAGGCGAGCCAGACGAGGAGGGTCGCCGAGACGGCGACGAGGGCGCTTCGGTACGTTGTCTTGCGCATGATCGCTGCTCCTTTACGGATAGACGTCGAGGCCGCCGCCCATGGTGGAGACGCCGGAGCCCTCGCCCGCGCCGGTGGTCAGCTTGACGGGGAACGTGCCGTTCCAGCCGTACTCCCAGGTGTTTCCGTCCGGATCGACGTAACCGTTGGTGCCGTTGCCGGCGACCGCGGAGGTCGCGCCGCTGAACTCGAAGATCATCCCGGAGGTGGTCTCGATGGTCCCGTCCCCGGTGATCCGCCCGTAGGGCGTGTCGAACGGCGCCTGCCAGACCGCGGGGGGGCCGCTCACGTTGTAGGAGAACTGGATCAGCCCGCCGTCGCGCAGGGTGTAGTTGCCGTCGGCGTCGGTCACGAGCGCGTTCTCGTAGGCCTCGGCGGTGATCCAGCCGGTCACCGGGACCACGGCCCCTTCGTCACCGAACATGTCGGGGATGTACCAGGTGTAGGTCGAGCCGGCGAAGACCGTTCCCTGGTAGACCGTGGTGGGAACCGGCTTGGGGGTGATCGGCCGCGCGGTCACGGCCTGCTGGAGGCCGTTCGAGTCCACCTGGTCGCTCGACGAGCCGGACGAGCCTTCGCCGCCGATGTGGATCTCGTCTTCGAGCACGATCTCGGTGCCCGGCGGGATGTCCACGGTGATCTCCGCCCCGGGCCCGATCTCGAGACCGCCGATCCGGGGGATCCCTTCGGGGATGCTGATGCCTTCCTCGCCTCCCTTGAGGCAGATGCTGAACCCCTTCTCGATGGTGATGGTGGCTTCGGACTCCCCCTCGGCCACGATCTCGTGCTCGATGCTGCATCCCGTCGCGAGGACGAGCGCCAGGCACGCGAGCACCAGGAGCGAGAGACTTCGAGTGATCTTCATTCGGCTTCCTTCTTTCCGTTCGTCTGGGGCAGAGTGATCTGCCCGGTTCCATACAACCTTCGCGATTCCTGCATTTGGTAAGTGACCCGGAAACGGAAAGCGGGACAACCGATCTTCGCCGTTCGCCCGGAGGGGCTCCCCGGCCTAGGAGTCTGCGCGGTCACGGGGGCCTGCCGCGCAGACTCCTTGGCAGCGCGGCCCCGCCGCTGTAGATTCGGTCCGTGTCCACGGACGACGGCCCGAACCGGAGCGGCTCCACCTCCGGTCGCCCCGGTCGGTTTTCCGGCCGGGCGATCTCGCGTCCCCTGCTGATCCTGGCGGTCTTCTGGATCGCTTCGCGGATGCAGGAGGTGGCGGTGCGGGTGCCGGGGTACGCGGAGCTGTACGAGCGCCATCCGTTCTGGGTCCCGGAAGGGCTCCGCTCCCTGGCGGAGATCGCCCTCGTGGTGATCGCCGTGGCGGCGTTGCATCGGATCGGCGTACCGGGGGCGCTCCGGGAGCTCGGCTTCCGGCGCCGGCCGTGGCCGGGGTTGGTGTTCGGGA
Organism: Acidobacteriota bacterium; assembly: GCA_050050355.1. Classification (GTDB taxonomy): domain Bacteria; phylum Acidobacteriota; class Thermoanaerobaculia; order Multivoradales; family DATKCC01; genus JASFUJ01. The sequence continues at coordinate 203 of JASFUJ010000330.1, read as the reverse complement.
TGGTCGCGGCGCTCCCCATGTGGGCGGTCTTCTCCCTCACCATGCCCGTGGCCGGGGAAGTGGATCCGTGGGCTGTGGTCTACCTGGCCGGGCTCTCGCCGCTCGCCGAAGAGTCGGTCTTCCGGGCCTTCGCCTTCGGCCAGCTCCGGCGGCAGGGTTGGGGGTTCTGGTGGGCCGTCCTGGTGCCGGCCGCGGTCTTCGGG
>JASFUJ010000329.1:0-4988 GCA_050050355.1 Acidobacteriota bacterium | reverse complement strand
CCGGATCGGGCGCCGCCTCCGCACGCCCGATCGAAGCTCTTCCAGAGCCGCACCGCCCCGCGGCGGTTGATCGCCGACCGGGTCGCCGGGTGGCTGGTGACCGGCGGCGGCCTCGCGATCATCGCCAGCATCCTGGGCATCCTCCTGTTCATCCTGATCGAGGTCTGGCCGCTGACCGGGGACGCGCGGGTGGAGGTGAGCGGGGACGTGGTGGCCCCGGGGCAGGACCGGCCGGTGCCGATGGCCGCCGCGGCGGTGGACGAGCACCGCACCCACCTGGTCGGGCTCGGGACCGACGGCCTGGTGCGCACCGTCCGGATCGAGGACGGGGCGACGGTCGGGACCGTCGACGTCCTCGCCCGGGCCCTGGAGACCGGCCCGGCACGAGCCGGCGACGCCGGCGAAGGCGGCGGAGAGCCGAGCCCACCGGCCGAGAGGCCCCGGGTCACGGACGTCGCCCTGGCTTCCGGCGAGGGCGAAAAGGTGCTGACGGCAGCCCTGTCTGACGGCAGGATCCTGGCGGTCCCGGTCCGGTTCCGGGTCCGCTTCGACGGGCAGCAGCGGCGGGTCGAGCCCCGGGTGGGCGAGCCGGTGCTGTTCGACCTGATCCCGGACGGGACCGCCGAAGACCCGGCCCCGGCGACGGCCCCGTTCACGGCCTGGACCGCCCGGCTCGCCGAGGACGGCGGCGGCGCCGCGGCGGCCCAGCTCCAGGACGGCCGCCTGTCGCTGGTCCGTCGCTCGGTGCGGGAGAGCTTCTTGAGCGGCGAGGTGGAGGAGACCGTGCGGCGGTCCACGGTTCCGGTCTCTTACCGGCTGAGCGCGGTGACGCTCGACGGCCGGATTTCCGATCTCTACGCCGGGACGCCGGGGGGCGAGCTGCTGTGGTGGACGATCGGCCGGGACGGGCCGGAGAGCCTCCAGGTGGTCTCGGCGGGCAGCTCCGGGATCTCCGCTCTGTCCCTGCTGATCGGTGACCGGTCGCTGGTGGTCGGTCAGGACAGCGGCGAGCTCTCCATCTGGTTTCCGGTGGAGCCCGAGCGGGGCGAGGGCGGCGAGCGGCTGACCCGCATCCGCGGCTTCCCCGCCCAGCCGGGCTCGATCCTCCGGATCGAGCCGTCACCGCGCAACAAGTCGTTCCTGGCCGTCGGCGCCGGAGGCCGTCTGGGCCTCTACCACTCCACCTCGGGCCGGACCCTCTGGGAGGGGAACGCACCGATCGGCGACGCCGCGGATGCGCGTTCGACCGAGGCCCCGGGCCTGACCTTCGCGCCCAAGGCGGACGCGGCCTACCTGATCGGCCGCGACCGGGTGAGCGAGCTCACCATCGACAGCCCGCATCCGGAGACCACCTGGAAGACGCTGTTCGGCAAGGTCTGGTACGAGGGCTACGACGAGCCGGCCCACGTCTGGCAATCGTCGAGCGGCACCGACGACTTCGAGCCGAAGCTGTCGCTCACGCCACTGCTGGTGGGCACGCTCAAGGGGACCTTCTACTCCCTGCTGCTGGCCATCCCCCTCGGCATCCTCGGGGCCATGTACCTGTCCCACTTCATGCACCCGGCCTACAAGCGCTACATCAAGCCGGTGATCGAGATCATGGCCTCCCTGCCGAGCGTGGTGCTCGGCTTCCTCGCCGGCCTGTGGCTCGCCCCGCGGCTCGAGGCGCTGATGCCGGCGCTCTTCCTGATGCTGCTGGTGCTCCCCCTGGTGACGCTCGCCACCGGGGGGCTGTGGAGCCTGCTGCCGCGGACCCTGCGCAACCGGGTGCCGACCGGGACCGAGATGTTCTTCCTCGCCGTCGCGGCGGCGCTCGGGATCTGGCTGTCGATCGCCCTCGAGCCGCTGTTCGAAAGCCTGGTGTTCGGCGGCGACTTCCAGGCCTGGCTGCGCGAGGCGACCGGCCTGCCCTTCGATCAGAGGAACGCCGTCGTGGTCGGCATCGCCATGGGCTTCGCGGTGATCCCGATCATCTTCGCCATCTCGGAGGACGCCTTCTCCAACGTGCCCCCGAACCTGGTGGCCGGCTCCCTCGCCCTGGGGGCGAACCGCTGGCAGACCGTCACGCGGGTGGTCCTGCCGACGGCGAGCCCGGGGATCTTCTCCGCCGTGATGGTCGGGTTCGGGCGGGCGGTGGGCGAGACCATGATCGTGCTGATGGCGACCGGCAACACGCCGATCATGGACTGGAACCCGTTCAACGGCTTCCGGACCCTGTCGGCGAACATCGCCGTCGAGATCCCCGAGGCGCCCCAGAACGGCACGCTCTACCGGACGCTGTTCCTGGCGGCCCTGCTGCTCTTCGTGCTCACCTTCGTCGTCAACACGGTCTCGGAGCTGGTGCGCCACCGGCTGCGGGAGCGCTACTCGAAGCTGTGATGAAGGATCGGGCGCTCATCGGAGGCAGGGTCCGGGGGTCGGACGTGCTCGGCCGCTCGCTGACCTATCTCTGCGGCGGCGCCCTGGCGCTGAACCTGCTCCTGGTGCTCGGCATCATGGGGCTGCTGGCCTACCACGGCCTGGCCTACTTCTGGCAGAAGCCGCTCGTGCTGTTCGAGACGGCGGACGGCGCGCGCCACCTGGGGGAGGTCTGGGAGACCGAGCCCATTCCGGACGCCGCGCCGGCCGAGCGCTTCCGCGTCAAGGTGGGCAACCGGGACGTGGACGGCGTCGACTTCCTCTGGATCCAGGGTCCCGAGGTGGTCGACCGGAGCCGGCCGCGGACAGCAGTCCTGCTCGAGCGGCTCGAATGGGGCAACTTCTACGGCTTCGTGCGCCAGGTTCAGCGGGGCGACACGGTGCTCGCCTCCGGTCCGGAGGAGACCTGGCGGGCACTCCGGCCGCTCCTCGCGGAGAAGGAGGAGGAGCGTGCGGCGATCGAGGACCTCGAGGGCGACGAGATCGAGGACGTCAACTACCGCCTCGAAGACCTCCGGCTGGAGAAGAAGGAGATCGCCCTCGAAGACCACCCCCCCGAGCGCGAGGAGCGTCTCCTGGCCGAGATCGACGCCGAGATGGCCGAGCTCGACGCGCGCTACCAGGTGCTCGCCGAGGAGCTGTTCGCGCGGCGCGAAGCCCTGATGGCCGAGCAGCTCGTGCTCGAGACCGCGAGCGGCGAGACCCGCCTCGTGCCGGTGGGCGAGATCGTCCGGGCGCTCCGGCCCAACGCCATGGGAACCCTGCGGACGGCGGGGCTATACCTGTCGCGGATGGGGGAGCTCGTGGCCGACGATCCGCGGGAGTCCAACACCGAAGGAGGGATCTTCCCGGCGATCTTCGGCACGGTCATGATGGTCTTCCTGATGAGCTTCGCCGTGGCGCCGCTCGGGGTGCTGGCGGCCCTCTACCTGCGCGAGTACGCCCGGCAGGGCCCGCTGGTCCGGGCGGTGCGGATCGCGGTCAACAACCTGGCCGGGGTGCCGTCCATCGTCTTCGGGGTGTTCGGCCTCGGGTTCTTCGTCTACCTGGTCGGCGGCTCGATCGACCGGATCTTCTTCCCCGAGGCGCTGCCGACTCCCACCTACGGAACCGGCGGCATCCTGTGGGGGGCGCTGACCCTCGCCCTGCTGACCGTGCCGGTGGTGATCGTCGCCGCGGAGGAGGGCCTGGCCGCAGTGCCGCGGATCGTTCGGGAGGGGTCTCTCGCCCTGGGCGCGACCAAGTTCGAGACCATCTGGCGGGTGGTGATCCCGGCGGCGGCTCCGGGGATCCTCACCGGGATGATCCTGGCCATGGCCCGGGCCGCCGGCGAGGTGGCGCCGCTGATGATCGTGGGGATGGTCAAGCTCGCGCCGGCGCTGCCCATCGACGGCCACTTCCCGTTCATCCACCCGGAGCGCAAGTTCATGCACCTGGGCTTCCACATCTACGACGTGGGGTTCCAGAGCCCCAACGTGGAGGCCACCAAGCCGCTTGTGTTCGCCACCGCGCTGCTGCTGATCCTGATCGTGACCCTGATGAACGTGGTCGCCATCGCCTTGCGGAATCACTTGCGGCGGAAGTATGCCGGGGCGAGCGTGTAGGCACCGACGAGGAAAGCGACGCCATGACCACTGAAGAGATGACCTCGCAAGCCATCCAGGAAGCTCCCGCGCGGGACCCCGCCCTGAGCCCGGGGATCCACGATCCGATCCTGGACATCCGGGACCTGTCGCTGTGGTACGGCCAGAAGCAGGCCCTGGAGGACATCTCGATCGAGATCCCGAAGAACGAGATCACCGCCTTCATCGGTCCCTCGGGCTGCGGCAAGTCGACCCTGCTGCGCTGCATCAACCGGCTCAACGACCTGATCGACGGCGTCCGGGTCGAGGGGGACATCCAGTTCGAAGGCGAGTCGATCTACGACCCGCGGATCGACATCAACCTGCTCCGGAAGCGGATCGGGATGGTGTTCCAGAAGTCGAACCCGTTCCCCAAGTCGATCTACGAGAACGTGGCCTACGGCTGCCGCATCCAGGGGATCTCGAAGAGGAGCGTGCTCGACGACATCGTCGAGAAGAGCCTCCGCGGAGCCGCCATCTGGGACGAGGTCAAGGACCGCCTGGACGACTCCGCCCTCGATCTGTCCGGCGGCCAGCAGCAGCGCCTGTGCATCGCCCGCGCCATCGCCGTCGAGCCGGAGGTGATCCTCCTCGACGAGCCCTGCTCCGCCCTCGACCCGATCGCCACGGCGCGGATCGAGGAGCTGATGCAGGACCTCAAGAAGGAGTACACCCAGGTCATCGTGACCCACAACATGCAGCAGGCCTCCCGGGTCTCCGACTACACCGCCTTCCTCTACCTGGGCGAGCTGATCGAGTACGGCGAGACGGACAAGCTGTTCATCACCCCGATGAAGAAGCAGACCGAGGATTACATCACCGGGCGGTTCGGGTAGGGAGAGGCGGTCCGAGGGCGGCAGCCGGAAAGGCGGCGCCCGGACGGGGACGGCCCAGGGACGGAGGCCGGGTGAGGTGGCGCCCGGACGGGGACGGCCCAGGAGCGGAGGC
>JASFUJ010000328.1:0-4991 GCA_050050355.1 Acidobacteriota bacterium | reverse complement strand
GCAGCCGCGATCCGTGGCGCTCGTAGATCTTCGCCGCCTGCTGGAGGATCTCTTCGGCCTCGTCGTAACGGGTCTGGTCCATCCGCAGGGAGCCCAGCAGGCTCAGCACCTCGGCCCGGACCACCGGGTGCCCGCTGCCCTCCTTCAGGAACGCCCGGGCGCTTCGCAGGGCGCGCTCGGCCTCGAACAGGTCGGAGCTCACCCGGTAGGCGTTTCCCAGGGCCGCGCAGCCGAGCGCCCGCACGTCCGCCGCGATCCCCGGCGGGTACCCGCCCGACTCCAGCCGGTCCGCCACCTCCACCGCGAGCCGCGCCAGCTCCACGGCGCGGGCCGGGTCGCGGAAGACCTCCTCCCGGGACTGCAGGGAGAGGTACCTGGACAGCTCGAGACTCTGATACCGGGCGCTCTGGCGGGCGGCCTCCGAGCGCGCGGGGGACGGAAGCCGGACGAGCTCCGCGGCCAGGGCCGGAGCGTTGCGTTCCTCCGCTTCCATGAGCAGGGCCCAGGAACGCACGTGGCCGGCCACGATCCGCAGCAGATCGGTCCGCGGATCCTCCTCGTGCAGGATGGCCCGCGCGGTGAGGGTGATCGAGTCCCGGTAGCTCGCGGCCATCCGCCGCCGCAACGCGACCGCGCAGCGCACGCACCCTTCGACCACGTGGTCCGCCGTGGCCTTGCCCGCCCCTTCCGGATCGGTCGCCAGCAGATCGAGCTCCGACTCGGTCAGATGAACCCGGGTGGATCGGCACGTCGTCATTCTCGTCTCCTCTGCGCTCGAACGCTCCTCGCTCGCCGCGCGGGGCGAGACCGGGCCGTGATCGAGGGGCTGTTCGTATTGGAGCGTGGCGGCTCGGCGCCCGGGGGGCTGTGCCCGTCCACGATCGATGCCACGATCGATTCCCGGCAGGATCCGGACGCCGGCCTCCTCCTTACAGAACAGAGTGCCTGAACCGCCCTCAGCGGGACGGCGTGATGCGCGCCGCGAGCTCGGCCGGGATGGGGACCGCCCGGACCTCGGGCTCCAGGCGGCAGCAGACCGAGGTCAGTCTGCCCTCGGCCATGACCCGGCCCTCCAGGGAGAAGGTGAACGCGAAGGTCAGGGCGCTGCGCCCCATCTCCACGATCCGGGTCCGGATCTCGAGCTCGTCCCCGAACCGTGCCGGGCGCCGGTAGTCGCAGGTGGCGGACACCCTGGGCCAGCCGATCGGCCCGCCGTCCTCCCCCTCGAGGGCCACCGGAAACCCGAGCTCCTCCCGGAACCGGTGCTCGGCGGTCTCCATGAAGACGAAGAAGCGGGCGAAGTGGGCGATCCCGGCCATGTCGGTGTCGGCGAACTCGATCCGCCGCCTGAAGGTCATCTCCTGCACGGCTCTCTCCTCCGTCTCAGCGGGGCTCCAGGGCGACCACGTCCTCGGCGGCCAGGCCCTTCTCCCCCGCCCGCAGGGTGAGCTCGAGCACCAGGTCCCGGTTCGGCAGGCGCCGGTGGAGGCTCTCGTCCTCGAGCGCGGTGACGTGCAGGAACGCGGTCGAGTACGGCGAGTCCGGGTGGCGCGAATCGAGCGTCCAGAGGTTGTCGCTGATCCGGTGGAGGAAGCGCACGAAGCCGTAGCCCTTGGCCTCGTCGAACCAGTGGCACGTGCCGCGGACCCGGGAGCCCTCCTCGCCCCACGGGTGCCGCTCCTCGCCGTCGGACGGCAACGGCAGCAGATCGGGGATGAGATACCCGGAGAGGTACAGGTCCGCCTGGTTCTGGAGGCGCGCCGCGACGTTGTCGAAGGCGACCACCTCCAGGCGCAGCCCGCGATTCTGGAGGGCCTCGACCACCTTGATGAAATCACCGTCACCGGAGATCAGGACCACCCGGTCCAGCCGCTCCGACTGGAGCAGCATGTCGACCGCCATGTCCAGGTCGGCGTTCGCCTTGCCGTAGCGCTCCCCGCTGGCATCGCGGTACCAGCGGATCGGCTTCTCCACCACCTTGAACCCGGCGTCCCGCATCCGGTGATGGAACTCCAGCACCCGCTCGTACGACGGATCCCCCGACCGGGCCCGCTCCTCGTCGAAGCGCACGTAGGCGTTCATCCGGAGCGGATCCCCCCCGCCGCGGCAGGCGAACTGCCGGAGCACGTCGTACTGCATGCCCCGGCCGCCGTTCATGGTGATGTTCTCGACGTCGACGTAGATCCCGATCTTCCGGTCCAAGGCCGAGCCTCCCCCTGCTCTTCTTCCACGATCCGCTCAGGTGGAGCCGCATTCTCCCCCACCCCGGCAAGAGCGCCAAACAGCCCTTGCGCGTTCGACCCCAAACGGGCGGCGACGCCAGATCGCCCCCCGAAACTCCATTAGATCGCCCCCCGAAACTCCACCAGATCGCCCCCCGAACCCCCCATCCCCCTTCCCCCCGCGCGGGGGGAAGGGGGCGCCACCCCCGCTTCTCCGGCGCCAGCGCTCCTCGGTCGGTACGGCAGCGAGCAGTGGCACTCGGAGGGGCACGGGGAGTCCCTCGCCGGTCGCAGTTCAGCCGCCGAGGGAGGACTCCACCAGATCGCCCCCCGAACCCCCCGTCCCCCGCCAGCGCTCCTCGGTCGGTACGGCAACGAGCAGTGGCCTTTGGAGTGCCCCGGAGGGTCCCTCGCCGGTCGCAGTCCAGCCGCCGAGGGAGCCCTCCGGGAGCGCTCCCGGCGAACCCTCCGGCGAAGCCATCCACCCAGCCGCCATCCACCCAACACCACGTTACCGCCCCCCGCGCCACCGCGCCCCGACCGCGAACACCGCCGCTCCCACCACCGCCCCGATCCCGTTGAAGATCACGTCGTCCACGTCGCTCGCCCGCCCCGGCACGCCGAGCTGGATGAGCTCGATGACCACCGACAGCCCCACCCCGAACGCGCCCGCCACCAGCAACCGCGCCACCGGCGGCCAGCGCCCCACCGCACCGGCGACCGCCAGCCCCACCGGCAGGAACAGCACCAGGTTTCCCAGCACGTCGGTAGCCAGGTAGCGCACCAGCACCTCCCGGTTGGCGCCCTCTCCGCCGAACAGCGCCCGCAGGGCGCGACCGTGGTGCTCCAGGGGCTTCAGGTTGGTGGACACCGCCAGGTCGTCCGGCCGCAGGGTCACGACCAGCACCGCCGCCACCGCGAGCCCGACCGCCGCCAGCCAGCCGGACCGCAGACGCCGGCGGTCCCCGCGCGGCGCGCTCATCGGGCCGCGGCCGCCGCCGGCCAGGACGCGGCCCCCACCAGCACCCGTCCGATCACGTCCCCGCTCCCAGACCGCCCGGAGCGGTCGCTCGCTGCCAGGATCCTGGCCGCGGTGATCTCGCCGGCCAGGGCGCGCGGCCCGCCCTCCGCCGGCCGCGGCGCGGCCACCCGGAGATAGTTGTCGCTGGTCCCGAGCAGCCGGCCGTCCCGCTCGTCCTCCCAGAGGACCGGGACCGTCGCCCCCGCCTGCGCCGCGCGGAACCGGCGCGCGCCCTCCGCCGCGGCCTCGAGCATCGCCGCCGTGCGCTCCTTGACGATCTCCGGAGCGAGCCGGCCGGGCAGCTCCGCCGCCTCGGTCCCCGCGCGCGCCGAGAAGGGGAAGACATGCGTCCGGGCGAACCCCATCCGCTCGACGAAGGCGCGGCTCGCCTCGTGCTCCGCCTCGCTCTCCCCCGGAAAGCCCACGATCACGTCCGTGGTGACGGCGACCCCGGGAACCGCCTCCCGGATCTCCTCGACCAGGGCGGCGTAGGCGGCCGTCGAATAGGGGCGCCGCATCCGCCCGAGGGTCGCGTCGCAGCCGCTCTGGAGCGACATGTGCACGTGGCGGCACACCCGCGGATGGCCGAGGAGCCCGAGCAGACGCCGGTCGAAGGCCCACGGAGCGAGCGACGTGAGGCGGATCCGCGCCACGTCGGTCCGCTCGAGGAGCGCCACGGCCAGATCGTGGAGCGTCCGCCCACGCCACCGGTAGTGGGAGATCTGCACCCCGGTCACCACCACCTCCCGAAACCCCTGGCGGGCCATCGACCGCACCTCGGCCACGATCTCCGGGATCGGACGGCTGCGCTGGCGCCCCCGGGTGGAGGGGATGATGCAGAAGGCGCAGCGCATGTTGCAGCCGTCCTCGACCTTGACCAGGGTGCGGGTGTTGCCGAAGGCGAGGGGCACGAACGGAATCGATTCCGACGGCTCCGGCGGCTCCGCCCGGAGAGTCCCCGGGCCCCCGCGCCCGCCGGCCCGGAGAGCTTCCGGCAGGGCGTCGGGAAAGGCCTCGTGGACCAGCGCCAGGAGCTCGTCCTTGCGCCGGTTGGGGACCACCAGGTCCACGCCGGCCAGCCGGGCCGCCTCCTCCGGAGATCCGGTGGCGTAGCAGCCGGTGAGCACCGTGCGCAGCCCCGGACGGCGGCGTGCGCCCCGGCGGGCGATCTTGCGGGAATCGCGCGCCGCCCGGTGGGTCACGGTGCAGGAGTTGACCACGTGGAGCTCGGCCTGCTCCAGCGAGGAGACCACCTCGTGGCCCGCGAAATGGAACTCCCGGGCGAGCCGCTCGAGCTCCGCCTGGTTCAGCTTGCAGCCGAGGTTGGTGAAGTAGACCCGCATGGTGTTCGGTGATCCTACCGGATCGGACCGGGATCGGACCGGGATCGGATCGGGACCGGGAGGGGCCGGAAGGAACCCGGAGGGGGCCGGCCGAAGATTCGTAGATCGAGATATGAGTAAATTGGAATTCTTCTGTGACCGTTTCGTGACATTTACCAGCCATCCTAAGGACGGTTCAGAGAGCGAAACGCTCCCGATGCCCCGTCCCGCCGGTCCCGCGGGACGGGGCCATTTTTTTGTCGGACACCGCAGGGTACCCGTGGAGGCCGGTTCCGGATACGCTCCGGCCCGTGCGCTCCGGTGTCCTCCTGATGGCCCTCGGGTCGATGTCCTTCACCGCCATGGTGGGCTTCGTCAAGGCGGTCCGCTCCGACCTCTCCACCGTCGAGGTGATCTTCTGGCGGG
>JASFUJ010000327.1:0-5010 GCA_050050355.1 Acidobacteriota bacterium | reverse complement strand
CGGCGCCGCTCCCGAGCGCCTCGCGGGCCCGGCCGACTCCCTCTTCCAGGGTCCCGGCCACGCCGCCCACGTACAGGGCGGCGCCGGCGTTGAGGATCGTGATGTCCGCCAGCGGGCCGATCCGGCCCCCCTCCCCGCCCGCCCCCTCGCCGGACAGCACCCGCTCCATGTCCCGGGCGTTGTCCTCCGGGTCACCGCCCGCCAGGGCCTCCAGCGCGACCGGCCGGACGCCGAAGCGCTCCGGGTCCACGTCGTAGGTCGTCACCGCGCCGCCCTGCACCTCGCCCACCCGGGTCGCCCCGGTGGTGGTGATCTCGTCCAGGCCGTCGGAGCCGTGGACCACCAGGGCGTGCTCGCTGCCGAGCTGGGCCAGCACGTGGGCGATGGGGTCCACCAGCGCCTCGGAGTAGACGCCCAGCACCTGCCGCCGTGCGCCGGCCGGGTTGGTGAGCGGGCCGAGGACGTTGAACACGGTGCGGACGCCGAGGGACTTGCGTACCGGCATGACCTCGCGCATGGCCGGGTGGAGCCGGGGGGCGAACAGGAAGGCGATGCCGATCTCGTCGAGCGCCCGGCCGGCGGTCCGGGGCGAGACGGCGATGTCGACGCCGAGGGCGGCCAGGACGTCGGCGCTGCCGGAGCGCGACGAGACCGAGCGGTTGCCGTGCTTGGCCACCGGCGCACCGCCGGCGGCGGCGACGAACGCCGCGGCGGTGGAGATGTTGAACGTGCCGCGCCGGTCGCCGCCGGTGCCGCAGGTGTCCACCACGCGGGTGCGGCCGTGGCGGATGGGGAGCACGCGGCTGCGCATGGCGGCGGCGGCGCCGGCGATCTCGGCCGGGCTTTCCCCCTTCATGCGCAGCGCCACCAGGAGGGCGGCCTTGACCGGGTCCTCGAGCTCGCCGTCCATGAGGCGGCCGAAGAGGGTTTCCATCTCCTCCCGGGTGAGGTCCCGGCGGTCGAGGAGGCGGTCGAGGGCCCGGCGGGGGTCGGTGGCCTGGTCGGTGGTCATGGTTCGCTCGTCCTCTCGTGTCTCCGGTGCGGGCCCTTCTCCATCCCCTCACCCCGGCCCTCTCCCCGCGGGGGAGAGGGGGGCGGCTCCGGAGTGGGAGCCTCCCCGCAGATTTTCAGGAAGTTGGCCAGGAGGCGGGGGCCGACCCGGGTGAGGATCGACTCCGGGTGGAACTGGACGCCCCACCAGGGGAGGCGGCGGTGCCGCAGGCCCTGGAGCACGCCGTCGTCGCTCCAGGCGATCTCCTCGAATTCCTCCTCCGGGACGGTCTCCGGGTCCACCACCAGGCTGTGGTACCGGGTGGCCTCGAAGGGGTCGGGCAGACCGTCGAAGAGCTCGCTCCCGTCGTGGCGGACCATGGAGGTCTTGCCGTGCATCAGCTCCGGGGCGCGGACGATCCGGGCGCCGAAGGATGCGGCCATGGCCTGGTGGCCGAGGCAGACGCCGAGGACCGGGATCTCCGGCCGGCGGCCGAGGAGCTCGAGACAGACGCCGGCGCCCTCCGGCCGGCCCGGACCGGGGGAGAGGACGATTCCCCGCGGACGGCGTTCCAGGAGCTCGTCGACCGTCGCCGCATCGTTGCGGACCACGTCGATCTCGAGCCACTTGCCGGAGCCGGGGCCGGACCCGGCCCCCTCGCTGGCCAGAATCTGCACCAGGTTGTACGTGAAGGAGTCGTAGTTGTCCACCATCAGGATCACGGGCGCTCCTCCGCGTCCGGTGGTCCGTCGGAGCGTTCGGAGCCGGGCCCGCCGGGGGCCGCCTCGCGCGCGGCGATCCGCTCGGCCAGGGCCACGGCGGCGAGCATGCCGGCGGCCTTGTTCTCGGTCTCCTGGCGCTCCCGGTCCGGGTCGGAGTCGGCCACGATGCCGGCGCCGGCGGTGACCGAGGTCTCGTCTCCCTGCACCAGGAGCGTGCGGATGGTGATGCAGGTGTCCAGGTCGCCGGAGTAGGAGAGGTAGCCGACGGCGCCACCGTACGGTCCGCGGGACTCGGGCTCCATCTCGTCGATGATCTCCATGGCCCGCACCTTGGGCGCCCCGGACAGCGTGCCCGCCGGGAAGCAGGCGAGCAGGGCGTCCAGGGCGCTCCGCTCCCCGGCAATGCGGCCCTCCACGCTCGACACCAGATGCATGACGTGACTGTACCGCTCGATCTCCATGAAGCTCGCCACCTCCACGCTCCCCGGCTCGGCCACCCGGCCCAGGTCGTTCCTTCCCAGGTCCACCAGCATCACGTGCTCGGCCCGCTCTTTCGGGTCCTCCAGCAGGTCCCGGGCCAGCCGCCGGTCGCCCGCCGGGTCGACCCCCCGGGGTCGAGTGCCCGCGATGGGTCGGGTCTCGAGGCGCCGGCCGTCCTTCCTCACCAGCATCTCGGGCGAGGCGCCGGCCAGGGCCACGTCCGGCGTGTCCAGGAGCACCATGTACGGGCTCGGGTTGATCACCCGGAGCGCCCGGTAGAGGGCCAGGGGGTCGACCCGGCGGGCCACCCGGAAGCGCCTGGCCAGCACGGTCTGGAAGATGTCGCCGGCGGCGATGTAGTCCTTGGTGGCGGCGACCGCGGCCCGGAACTGGTCGTCCGACAGGCTGGGCGGCTCGGTGGCCGGCGGCTCGAGGCCGGAGCCGGATCCGGAGCCTGGCCTGGGGCCGGGGATCGGCACCGCGGCCGGGCGCCCTTCGGGCTCGGCCGGGGCGGTCAGGACGTCGGCCATCCGGGCGAGGGTCCGCTCCGCCTCCGCCGCGTCCACCTCGCCCTCGATCTCGTTGGCCACCGTCAGAACCCGCTGGTGAGCGTGGTCGAAGACCGCCAGGGCGTCGAACCGGGCCAGGAGCGCCAGCGGCAGGCCGTACGGGTCCGCCGGGCGGTCGGGCAGGCGCTCCACGAGGCGCACCGTGTCGTAGCCGAAGTACCCGACGAACCCTCCGGTGAACGGCACCGTGCCGTGCTCCGAGACGATCCCGCCGAGCACGCGGCCGAGCGCCTCGAGCGGCGCCCCGGGAACCGTCTCCCGGTGGCCGTCCCGCTCGCGCTCCAGCCGGTCGGGCCAGAGACGGTAGACCTCCCGCGGCGCCGCGCCCAGGAAGCTGAAGCGCGAGACCTGCTCGCCGCCGGTGACGCTCTCGAACAGGAACCGGAGCGGCGAGAGCGTCGCCAGCCGGCGGTAGGCGCCGACCGGCGTCAGGCTGTCGGCCAGGAACTCCCGGAAGTGGGGCGTGGCCCGCCGCGGACGGTCCGCCGACGGCGGGTGCGGAGGGCGATCCGGATGGTGGGAAGCGGAGGTCATCCTTCCCTCTCCCGGTGCCGGCGCACGAGGGCGCGGGACACCCGTTCGGGCTCGATGTCGCGGGCCAGCAGCAGCGTGAGCAGGTGGTAGAGCAGATCGGCCGCCTCCTCCACCACGCCGTCGTCGTCCCGGGTCACCGCGGCCAGGGCGGTCTCCACCCCCTCCTCCCCTAGCTTCTGGGCGATCCGCTCCGGCCCGGCGGCGAGCAGCCGGGCAGTGTAGCTCTCCTCCGGCGAGGCCTGCCTGCGCCGTTCGAGAACCTCCCAGAGCCAGCCGAGCTCGAGCCGGGCCGGGTTGGGACGGGGGGGCTCCCCGGTGGACGGATCCGGCTCGAAGCAGGTCCGGGTCCCCCGGTGGCAGGCGGGACCCTCCGGATGGACCCGGAGCAGCAGGGTGTCCCGGTCGCAGTCCTCCCGGGCATCCACCACCCGCAGGCGGTTGCCGGAGGTCTCCCCCTTCATCCAGGGAGCCCGGCGGGAGCGGCTGTAGAAGCAGGCGAAGCCGGTCTCGGCGGTGCGCGCCACCGCGGCCCGGTCGGCCCAGGCGACCATGAGCACGGCGCCGGTGGCCACGTCCTGGGCGACCACCGGCAGGAGCCCCCGCTCGTCGTAGGTCAGGGAGTCCGGATCGAGGGAGGCGATCACGGGAGCTCTCCGGTCTCCGGCGGGCGGACGGGGAACCCGGCCGCCGCCAGCAGATGCTTGACCTCGGCCACGGTGCAGGTGCCCTCGTGGAAGATCGACGCCGCCAGCACCGCCGCCGCGCCGGTGGCCAGGGCCTCGGCCAGGTGCTCGGGGCGCCCCGCGCCCCCGGAGGCGATCACCGGCACCCCGACGGCGCCGGAGACCGCCCGCAGGAGCTCCAGGTCGTAGCCGCCGCGGGTGCCGTCCGCGTCGATGGAGGTGAGCAGGATCTCGCCGGCCCCCCGCTCGACGCCCTCGCGGACCCACTCCAGGACGTCCCGGCCGGTGGGCTTCCTGCCGCCCCGGGTGACCACCTCCCAGCCGCCGTCCTCCCCGCGCCTCCGGGCGTCGACCGAGAGCACCACGCACTGGCTGCCGAAGCGCCGGGCGAGCCCGGTCAAAAGCTCCGGGCGCTCGACGGCGGCGCTGTTGACGCCCACCTTGTCGGCGCCGGCGCCGAGGAGCGCCCGGGCGTCGTCCACGGTGCGGACGCCGCCGCCCACCGTCAGCGGCACGAACACCCGCTCGGCGGCGCGGCGCACCCACTCCAGGTCGGTGCCCCGGCGCTCGGGGGCCGCCGTGATGTCCAGGAAGACGATCTCGTCCGCCCCCTGGGCCGCGTAGCGGGCCGCGGCCTCCGCCGGGTCCCCCAGGTCGCGCAGGTTCTCGAACTTCACGCCCTTGACCACCCGCCCGGCGGCCACGTCCAGGCAGGGGATCACCCGCACGGTCAGGCCGGTGGGGAGGGCGTCCCGTTCGGGGGCGCACCGCGGCTCGCTCGCTCCGCTCATGGGCCCTCCCCGCCCCGGCAGGCCGCCAGCGCGTCCCGTACGTTGAACAGCCCCTCGTACAGCGCCTTGCCCACCACCGCGCCGGCGATCCCGGGGGTCTTGCGGGCGTCCACCAGGTCGTCGAGGGAGGCCACGCCGCCGGACAGGAGGGCCGGGATCCCGGACGCCTCCGCCACCCGGCGAGCCAGCTCCAGGTTGGGGCCGTCGAGGGTGCCGTCTCGGGAGACGTCGGTCACCAGC
>JASFUJ010000326.1:0-5013 GCA_050050355.1 Acidobacteriota bacterium | reverse complement strand
GTGCGCCCGGTCTTCCGGAGGATCGCGGCCCAGGGCGGGGCCGAGGCCCTGATCCACCTCGCCGCCCACTACGACTTCACCGGTGAGGACGATCCCGAGTACTGGCGCACCAACGTCCGCGGGCTCCGCCACGTCCTCGAGGGCAGCCGGAGCCTGAAGCTGCGCCGCTTCATCTTCGCCAGCTCTCTGGCGGCCTGCGAGTTTCCGCCCCCCGGGGAGGCGGTCACCGAGGAGACCCCTCCCGACGCTCCCCACGTCTACGCCCGGACCAAGGCGATCGGCGAAGGGATGCTCGGCGAGTACGGGGACTCCTTCCCGTCGGTGATCGTGCGCTTCGCCGCGCTCTACTCCGACTGGTGCGAGTACCCGCCCCTCTACCACTTCCTGAACACCTGGCTCTCGAACCGGTGGAACGCCCGGTTGCTGGGCGGCCGGGGGGAGTGCGCGATTCCCTATCTCCACGTGCGCGACGCCGCCATCTGCCTGGGCACCGTGGTCGATCGGATGGACCGTCTCGAGCCGGGCGAGGTCCTGCTGGCGAGCACGGACGGCGCGGTGTCGCAGACGCAGCTCTTCTTCGCCGCGACCGGCGCGTACTTCCGGGAGTCGCCTCCCGCGCCCCGCTTCGTGCCGAAGATCCTCTGCCGGCCGGGGTTGTGGGTCGTCGACCGGGCGGGCCGGTGGTTCGGGGAGCAGATCTTCGAGCGCCCGTGGATGGCGGACTACGTGGATCGCAAGCTGACCGTCGACGCCTCCCGGACGTGCGCGCGGCTGAGCTGGAAACCCCGCCCCCGGCTGGAGATCCTCCGCCGGATGCCCTTCCTGATCGAGAACTTCCGGACCGATCCTCTGGAGTGGCACCGCCGCAACGCTCACTTCATGCTGCGGCGCCAGGTGCGGCCCAATCTGCGGATCTATCAGCTCCTGCTCGATCACCGCGAACGGATCGTCTGGCGGTTCGACGAGCTGATGGACCGGCCCGAGACGCGCCGGCGCATGCCGCACTACCAGGCGCTGAGTCGCGAGGAGCGGCAGTGGAACCACCGTCAGATCCTGCGCAATCTCCTCCACGCCCTGCGCACCCGCAGGAAGGGCCTGTTCATGGCCTACTGCCGCGACCTGGCCGAACGGCGGGCGCGGAGCGGCTTCGAAGGGCGCGAGGTGATCTGTGCGCTCCGCATCCTCCACCTCGCCTGCCACGAAGTGCTCTCCAGGACCGAGGAGGCCGCCGAGCTCGGGGACGACCTCTGGCAGGCCCTGAGCCAGACCATCCGGTTCGGGATCGACCAGGTGGAGATGGTCTACGAGGCGTTCCAGGGCAGGGCGTTCCCGAAGCCGACCCGGCTCGACCTGCCGGGGGCGAGGGATCCGGATGCCTCCGGGACACCGGACGGGCGTTGCGCCCCACCCCCGGACCCTGTGGTCTCCCACCCGCCCGGGTATTGAATCGTTTCCGGCGGGCGGAGATCTTGACGGAGTGGTCGCCGCGTTTCCGGCGCCGCCGCCGACCGCCATGGGCTCTCTTCCGCGTCTCGTCCTCACCGGTGCTTCCGGGTTCCTCGCCCGCTACGTCATGCGGGCCCTCAAGACCCGCTACACGCTGATCGCCGTCGACCGGCACCCCGGGAGCGACGAGCAGATGCCCCCCGGGGCCGAGGTGGAGTGGCACCAGGTGGACCTGGGGGACGCCGAGCCGACCGCGGCGCTCTTCCGGCGGATCGCCGCGGGTGGGCCCGTGGAGGCGGTGATCCACCTGGCCGCCTATTACGACTTCGAGGGGGACGACAATCCGGAGTACCGGCGCACCAACGTCGACGGCCTCCGGCAGGTGCTCGAGGGCTGCCGCGGGCTGCGGTCCGGCTCCGGGCCGGCCCGGTTCGTGCTCGCCAGCTCGGTGGCCGCCTGCCGGTTCCCCCGTCCGGAAGGGCCGGTGAACGAGGACACCCCGCCCGACGGGGACCACCTCTACGCCCGGACCAAGGCGCTCGGCGAGGCGATGCTGGACGAGTACCGGGAGGCCTTCCCCTCGACGATCGTGCGGTTCGCCGCCATGTTCTCGGACTGGTGCGAGTACCCGCCCCTGTACCACTTCCTCGGGACCTGGCTCTCCACCCGCTGGAACCACCGGATCCTGGGCGGCCGGGGCGCGTCGGCGATCCCGTTCCTCCACGTGCGCGACGCGGCGATCTTCCTGCGCACGGTGCTCGATCGCCAGGACGACCTGGAGCCGGGCGAGGTGCTGGTGGCGAGCCCGGACGAGTCGGTCAGCCACCGACAGCTCTTCTACGGCGCGACCCATGAGTACTTCGACGGCGCCACGCGGGAGCCGCTGCTGGTTCCCCGGCCGCTGTGCAGGCCCGGCATGTGGATCCGGGACCTGGTCGGGCGGGGCCTCGGCGAGCGGCCGTTCGAACGCCCCTGGATGGCCGACTACATCGACCTGGAGCTGGCGGTGGACGCCTCGCGCACGCGGCGGCGCCTCGGCTGGGAGCCCCGGCCGCGGCTCGACATCCTCCACCGGATGCCCTTCCTGATCGAGAACTACCGGACCGACCCGGTGGAGTGGCATCGCCGCAACGCCCAGTTCCTGCTGCTCCGCCGGCTCCATCCGAACCTGCGGCTCTACCAGCTCCTCCAGGATCACCGGGAGGCGATCACCCGGCGCTTCGCCGAGCTCCTCTCGACCGAGGCGGCCCGCGAGCGGATGCCCCACTACCTGGAGCTCTCCGAGGAGGAGCGCCGGTGGAACCACCGCCTGATCCTGCGCAACCTGCTCCACTCGGTGCGCACCCGGCGCAAGGGGCTGTTCATGGCCTACTGCCGGGACCTGGCGGAGCGGCGGGCGGAGCAGGGCTTCCAGGCGTGGGAGGTGGCCTACGCCCTGGGGGTGCTGCACCGGGCCTGTCACGACGTGCTGATCGACGAGGCGCGGGAGCGCGGCCTGGACCGGGAGCTCCACGACGCGGTGACCAAGACCATCCGGTTCGGCATCGACCAGGTGGAGATGGTGTACGAGGCGGTCCAGGGCAAGAGCGTCGACCTGCCGGCCGCGGTGAGCGTGGCGGCGGCCGGGCGGCCGACCCCGGCTCCCCCGGTTCCAGCCACCCGGATGGACCGAACGGAGGTTCGAGATGAAGGATGAGCGTGGACGGAGCGCGGACGGCGAGCGGGTCCCGCGGCGGCCTCGACGGCTTCCCCGGCGGCGGGCCCTGCAGCTCCTGGGCGGCGTCGCCGCCGGCGCCGCGGTCGGGTTCGGCGGGCTGATCTCCGGCTGCGGCGGGCCGGGGGACGATGGCGCCGGATCGGGTGAAGGTCCGACCCCGGGGCCGGCCCCGGATCGGGCTCCGGATCGGGTGGAGCTTCCGCTGGACCGGCTCCCGGACGGAGCGCGCGTCCGGATCACCGTGGGCGACGCGCCCGTGGAGGTCCGCCGGGAGGGCGAACGGATCGTCGCGCGCTCGCTCCTGTGCACCCACTTCGGCTGCACGGTGGCCTGGAACCCGGAGCAGCAGATCTACGTCTGCCCCTGTCACGACGGGATCTTCGCGCCCGACGGCCGGGTCCTCGGCGGTCCGCCGAGCCGTCCGTTGCCGGAGCTACCGGTGGAACGGGTCGACGGCGCCGTGATCGTGGGGGCGCCCGGCGGCTCCGGAGGAGGGGGAGGAGGGGAGGGGACATGAGCGCGACCGGTTCCCGGCCCGACCCGGCGCGCCAGTGGGAGCGTCTCGAGGTCTGGCTGGTCGTGCTGGTGATCGTCCACAGCGTCGCGGTCGGGCTGATGCTCACCTTCGCCCCGGGATGGTCGACCCGCTTCGCCGGCTGGCCGGACGCCGAGCCCCTGTTCTTCCCCCGCCAGGCCGGCATCTTCCACTTCGTCGTCGCCTTCGCCTACGGCTACGAGCTGATCCGCCTGCGGGGCGTGACCATCCTGGTGCTGACCAAGGCCGCCGCGTGCCTCTTCCTGGTGGCCGCGACCCTGTTCGGAGAGTCCGCCTGGTCGGTCCCCTTCTCGGGCGCCGCCGACGGGATGATGGGGGTGGCGGTGCTGGCGATCCACCAGTTGGGGTTCGGTCGCGGGGACCACCCCTCCGGATCGTGAGCCGGCCACCCGCCCGGGTGGCGCATCGGGGGGCGGGATCCCTCCATACTTGACCGAGTTGATGAACAATTGCGCTCCCACCTCCCCGTCCACGGCGACCGCCGGCCCCGTCGAGCCGGTCCGCCGGCTCCGGCTGCGCGTCCGCGGCGCGGTCCAGGGCGTCGGCTTCCGGCCCTACGTCTACCGGCTGGCGACCGAGCTGGGGCTCGGCGGCTGGGTCTCCAACGACCCCCGCGGGGTCTCGATCGAGGTGGCGGGCCCGGAAGAGGCCGTGGCGAGCTTCCACCGCCGGCTGCCGGCGGAGGGGCCGCCGCTGGCGGTGATCCACGACGTGACCGCCGAGTGGCCCGAGCCGGCGGAACCGCCGGAGCGCTCCGAGGCTTCCCCGGGCTTCCGCATCGAGACCAGCGAGACCGCCGGGACGAAGACCGCCGTCGTGCTCCCGGACGCCGCCACCTGCCCGGCCTGCCTGGCGGAGGTCCTCGACCCGGCGGATCGCCGGTCCGGCTACCCGTTCACCAACTGCACCCACTGCGGGCCCCGGTTCACCATCGTCCGGGCGCTGCCCTACGACCGGCCCAACACGACCATGGCCCGCTTCCGGATGTGTCCCCGGTGCCGCCGGGAGTACGAGGATCCCCTCGACCGGCGGTTCCACGCCCAGCCCAACGCCTGTCCGGACTGCGGCCCCCGGCTCGCCCTCCTGGACCGGCGGGGCGAGGTGGTCGCCGGGGACCCTGTCGAGACCCCCGTCCAGATCCCCCTCCAGAGCCCGGACCAGGCCCTACGGGCCGCCGCCGGCGCCCTGCGCGACGGAAAGATCCTCGCCCTCGAGGGGCTCGGCGGCTTCCAGCTCCTGGTGGACGCCCGCAATCCGGCGGCCGTCGCCGCGCTGCGGGAGCGCAAGCAGCGGG
>JASFUJ010000325.1:0-5026 GCA_050050355.1 Acidobacteriota bacterium | reverse complement strand
CCCTCCCCGGTCCCTCCCCGAGAATCGGACACGCAACCACGACGACACGACGAACTCTGACACGGGAGACGACACAAGTGGCTGAATCGAAGAACCTCGTCCACTACGAGGCGCGCGAAGGCGTCGCCTACATCACGCTGGACGATCCGCCAGCGAACACCTACACCCACGAGATGATGCGCGAGCTCGACGACGCGATCCTCGAGGCACGGTTCGACAACGACGTGCACGTGATCGTGCTGAAGGGCCAGGGGGAGAAGTTCTTCTGCGCCGGCGCCAACATCAAGATGCTCGAGGAGGCCGAAGCCCGCTTCAAGTACTACTTCTGCCTCCACGCCAACGAGACCCTGAACCGGCTCGAGCAGACCCCCAAGCTGGTGATCTCCGCGATGAACGGGCACACCGTGGGCGGCGGGCTGGAGATCGCCATGGCGGCGGACCTGCGGATCGCCAAGCGCGACGCCGGCAAGGTCGGCCTGCCGGAGGTCTCGCTGGGCGTGCTCCCCGGCACCGGCGGCACCCAGCGGCTGTCCCGGATCGTGGGCAAGTCGAAGTCGATCGAGCTCATGACCACCGGCGAGCTGATGTCGTTCGAGCAGGCCGAGGAGCTGGGCATCGTCAACCGGATCCTCGAGGCCGACGGGTTCGACGAGCAGCTCCACGAGTTCGCCCGGCAGTTCTGCCCGCCCAACCGCGCGGCGAAGGCCGTCGGCCGGATCAAGCGCGCGGTCCAGAGCGGCTGGGAGGTTCCGTTCGAGAGCGGCCTCGCCATCGAGCGCGAGCTCCAGCAGCAGCTCTTCGAGTCCGAGGACGCCCGCGAGGGCCTGACGGCGTACAACGCCAAGCGCAAGCCCGAGTTCCAGGGCAAGTAGCCCGCGGCTCGTGGGCGGGGACCGGTCCCCGCCGGAGCCAGACCGACATCCCGGCGGGGCGCACCCCCGCCGGGACCGTGACGAGTAGCGGCGGGGCTCGTCCCCGCCGAGACCGTGACGAGTAGCGGCGGGGCTCGTCCCCGCCGAGACCGTAACGAGTAGCGGCGGGGCTCGTCCCCGCCGAGACCGAAACGACGAAGCGGCGGGGCTCGTCCCCGCCGGACCGCTGCCATGAAACGACCCTCCATCGTCCTCTGCGCCCCCGTCCGGACCCCGATCGGCAAGTTCGGCGGCGGCCTCGCCCCGCTCTCCGCCGCCGACCTGGGAACGGCGGCGGCGAAGGCGTGCCTGGAGCGGGCCGGCGTCGACCCGGCCCGCGTCGACCAGACCCTCTTCGGCCACGGCCGCCAGGCCGGCTGCGGCCCGAACCCGGCGCGCCAGATCGCCCACCGGGCCGGCGTGCCCGACGGGAAGCCCGCGTACACCATCAACCAGGCGTGCGCCTCGGGCATCCAGACGGTGCTCTCCGGGGCGCGCCACATCCTGCTGGGAGAGGCCCGGGTGGTGCTGGCCGGGGGCGTCGAGAGCATGTCGAACACGCCCTACCTCCTGCCGCGGGCCCGGCGCGGCTACCGGCTGGGGCACGACCGGATCGTCGACGGCATGTACCGGGACGGGTTCGACGACCCGCTGTCCGGCCTGGTGATGGGCGAGACCGCCGAGGAGCTCGGCGAGGAGCGCGGCATCACGCGCGAGCGGGCCGACGCCTACGCCCTCGAGAGCCAGCACCGGTGCGAGCGGGCCCGCGGGGAGGGCCGGTTCCGGGCCGAGATCGCTCCGGTCGAGGTGCCCGGCCGGAAGGGCGCGGTCACGATCGAGGCCGACGAGCACCCCCGCGACGGCGTGACCCCGGAGCAGCTCGCCAAGCTGCCGACCGTGTTCCGGGACGGCGGCACGGTCACGCCGGGCAACGCCTCCGGCATCACCGATGGCGCGGCGGCCGTCCTGGTGGCCTCCGAGGAGGCGGCCGAGGAGCTCGGCCTGCCGGTGGCCGCCCGGCTGGTGGACTGGGAGGTGGTCGGCGTCGACCCCCGGATCATGGGGATCGGCCCGGTGCCCGCGGTGCGGCGGCTCCTCGAGAGGACCGGCCTGGCCGCCGGCGACGTGGACGCGGTCGAGCTGAACGAGGCGTTCGCCACCCAGGTGCTGGCGTGCCTCGACGAGCTCGACGGGCTCGGCCACGCGTTCAACCGGGAGCGGGTCAATCCGGACGGCGGAGCCATCGCCCTCGGTCACCCGATCGGCTGCACCGGCACCCGCATCCTGGTGACCCTGCTCCACGGCCTGGAGGCCCGGGGCGGCCGCCGTGGAATCGCCACCCTGTGCGTCTCCGGAGGCCTGGGCGCCGCGGTGCTCGTCGAGCGGGCCGGGGAGGGAGGGGGGTCTTGAGCCCGGACGGCTCGTCGAGCCCCACCGAGGTCGAGGAGTCGACCCGGGCGCTCGTGGGCGGCCCGTCCCGGGACGCCGGCTCCCGGGACGGGGACGTGCTGGTCTCGGTCGGCCACCCGGAACGGGACAAGGCCCCGAACTACGTGGCCGCCCTGGAACGGGCGGGCGTGCCGCCGAACCGGATCCGGGTCGTCACCCCGGATCGGCCGGGGAAGGGCACCGACTACCGGGACCTGGTCGCCGAGTCGGCGGGCCTCGTGCTGGCGGGCGGCGAGGACGTGGAGCCCGCCCGCTACGGGGAATCGGAGATCCCGGAGGCGGAGATCGACGTGCTCCCCGAGCGCGACGAGATGGAGATGGAGCTGCTGGGCGGGGCGCGCGACGCGCGGACCCCGGTCTGGGGCGTGTGCCGCGGGGTCCAGGTGCTGAACGTCTTCTTCGGCGGCACGCTGTGGCAGGATCTGGCCCTGCAGCTCCCGACCCAGGTGCTCCACCAGATGTCCAACCCGGACGACGCCCTGATCCACACCATCCGGGTGGAAGACCCCCGGGTGACCCTCGGCAAGCTCCTGCGCCAGGAGGCGCCGCTGGTCAACAGCCGCCATCACCAGGGCATCAAGGACCTGGGCACCGGCCTGGTGCCGGTCGGCCACGCCCCGGACGGCCTGGTGGAGGCCGTGTTCCTGGATGCACCGGACGGGGACGACTGGTGGGTGCGGGGCGTCCAGTGGCACCCGGAGAACCTGGTGGCGATGGCTCAGCAGCGGGCGCTCTGGGTGGCGTTCGCCCAGAAGATCGGCTTCGGCCTCACCAAGCCCAACTGAGCCGAATCGAACCGTAGATCGACCCGTCAAGCTCCGCCCCGAGCCGAAGAGAGCTCGATCGTCGAAAGGCCGCGAGCTCCGGGTGGCGGCGCCCCCTTCCTCCCCGCGCGGGGAGGAAGGGGGACGGGGGGTTTGGAGGGGAGATCCAGAGGATCGTCAAGGTTGATCGGGGCGGCTTTCCCGATGGATCGAGCAAACTTGACACAATCGTCATGAAGCCGGATTTTGTAGATGTCTAGAACTTCATCGAGGAGGAACACCATGACCGACGTAGTGCTCCGCGAGGACGACGGCCGCGTGGCCGTCCTGACCATCAACCGGCCCGACAAGATGAACGCCTTGAACCAGCAGGTGCGCAACCGGGTGCTCGAGCACCTCCGCGAGATCGAGGAGGACGACTCGATCGGCGCGGTGGTGATCACCGGCCAGGGCGAGAAGGCCTTCATCGCCGGGGCCGACATCGGCGAGTTCGACGGCCGGTCGCCGTTCGATCAGCGCGAGGCCATGGCCAGCCCGCGGATCTTCGACGTGATGGCCACCTTTCCCAAGCCGGTGATCGCCATGATCAACGGCTTCTGCCTGGGCGGCGGCTGCGAGCTGGCGTCGTCGTGCGACATCCGGATCGCGTCCGAGAACGCCCGGTTCGGCCAGCCGGAGATCAAGCTGGGGCTGATCCCCGGGGGTGGCGGCACCCAGCGGCTGCCCCGGCTGGTGGGCATGGGTCACGCCATGCGGCTGATCCTCAGCGGCGACATGATCCCGGCGGCGGAGGCGGAGACCATCGGGCTGGTGGAGATGGTCGTTCCGGCGGAGGAGCTGCGGGAGAAGACCATGGAGCTGGCGGCGAAGATCGCGTCCATGAGCCCGCTGACCCTGCGGGTGGCCAAGGAGGCGCTGCGCGCCAGCGAGCGCCTGGGCATCGAGGACGGCCTGCCCTACGAGCGCGACCTCTTCTGCCTCTGCTTCTCCACCGAGGACATGGCCGAGGGCGTGAAGGCGTTCCTGGAGAAGCGTCAGGCCGAGTGGACGGGGCGGTGACGCCGCGCGGGAGGGGGTGAGACGCAGGGTAGGGGGCACCGGCCGGGGGTGCGGGCCCGGCGGTGGCTCCGGGAGCCGTCGGTCGGGAGCGCTCCCGGAGGGCTCCCTCGGCGGCTGGACCGCGACCGGCGAGGGACCCTCCGGGGCGCTCACCGGGACTGCTCTTCAACCGGCCCGGGCGAATTGTCACGACAACGGTAGGTCCGCGGGTTCGGGCGGTCCGCCCGAACCCGCGGACCGGGGTGGGGGGAGTCAGTCTCCCAGAACATACCCGAAGATCAACGGCGCCACGATCGACGCATCCGACTGGATCATGAACTTGGGCGTGTCCACGTCCAGCTTGCCCCAGGTGATCTTCTCGTTCGGCACCGCCCCGGAGTACCCGCCGTAGGAGGCCGGGGCGTCGCCGATCTGGGCGAAGTAACCCCAGAACCGGGTGTGCTCCCGCTTGAGATCCTGGATCAGGCAGGGGACGGCGCAGATGGCGAAGTCCCCGGCGATGCCGCCGCCGATCTGGAAGAAGCCCACCGACGGCCCCTCGCCGTCCCGGTTGCCGGCCTCCTCGTACCACTCCATCACCGACTGGAACTGCTCCGTGCCGGTCTTGACGCACTGGTGATGGCTCACCCGGTTGCGGATCACCGCGGCGGCGAGCATGTTGCCGGTGGTGGAGTCCTCCCAGCCGGGGGTCCAGACCGGGAGGTCGGCCTCCATGGCCGCGATCATCCAGGAGTCGGCCGGGTCGGCCTGGTAGTGGGGCTCCAGCTCGCCGGAGCGCAGGATGTCGTAGAGGTACTCGGAGGGGAACTTGCGCTCGCCGCTCTCGGCCGCCTCGGCCCAGCG
>JASFUJ010000324.1:0-5027 GCA_050050355.1 Acidobacteriota bacterium | reverse complement strand
GAGCCCTTGTGGAGCTGGGCCAGGTAGACGTGACCGAAGTCGAGCCCCTTGGCCTTGTGGATGGTCATGACCTGGACCGCGTCCTCGGTCTCTCCGGCTCCGGCGGGCCGCCCCTCCTCCTCCTCCAGCGCCTCGCTCACCCCGCGGCGGAGCGCCCGCAGGATCGCCGTCACGTCGCCGGCGGAGGATTCCATCGCCTCGGTCAGGCGGCGGAAGAAGCGGTCCAGGTTGGCCAGCCGGTAGCTTCCCAGGTGCCGGGCGGAGGCCATGAGCTCGAGCGGCACCAGGCTCCGCAGCCGCTCCACGAACCGGTCCGCCGGATCCCGCGCGAACGACTCCCGGAGCCGCGCCAGGGCGTCGACGGCGGCGAGCAGCGCCCGGTCCCAGCCGGCCACCCGGTCGAGGCCGGGGACGGAGCCCTTTCCGGAAGAGGCCGTCGGCATCCGCTCGGC
The DNA here is from genome assembly GCA_050050355.1 of Acidobacteriota bacterium. GTDB lineage: Bacteria > Acidobacteriota > Thermoanaerobaculia > Multivoradales > DATKCC01 > JASFUJ01. Next base: position 4,575 of record JASFUJ010000324.1, on the reverse strand, counting down.
CGCCCGGGCCACCGCGTCCCGAAGGGCCTCCAGGGATTCCGGGTCCGGGCCGACCAGGTCGGTCATCGCCCGGGGGAAGCCCTCCCGCCAGAGCGGGATCAGCGCCGCGTCCGGCACGCCGACGGCGGGGGAGCGGAGCACGGTGAGGAGCGCCAGGTGGTCCCCCGGGTCGATCACCGAGCGCACGAGGGCGGCGGCGTCGATCACCTCGCGGCGGCGGTAGTACTGGCGGTCGCCGGTGACCGCGAACGGCACCCCCTCCCGGCGCAGGGCTTCCAGGTAGTCGTCCAGGTCGGAGAAGGAGCGCAGCAGGAGGGCCGCGTGGTGCCACGGAACGCCCTCCTCCCGGTGCAGGTGCGCCAGATCCCGGGCGATCGCCTCCGCCTCGAGCAGGGTCGCGTCCCCCGAACGGGTGGCGGCCAGGCCGGGGCGGGCGCCGTCGCCCTCCGCCTCCGGCAGCCAGGAGACCCAGTACTCCACCGGCGCCCAGCGGCCCCGGGCGAAGCCGGGCTCCTCCGCCAGGCGCTCACAGGCCACCAGCGGCTCGAACCGGGGCTGGACCCCCGACTCCTCGATCATCACCGGCTCCACCGCCCGGCCGACCTCGTCCAGGATCGCCGGCACGGAGCGGAAGTTCTCGGCCAGGGTCACCGTCTCGCCCCCGGCGGCTCGGACCCGTTCCCGGAGGGCCGCGTACGCCCGGAGGTCGGCGTTGCGCCAGCCGTAGATCGACTGCTTGGGGTCGCCCACCAGGAAGAGGCCCGGGCGGCCGGCGTCCGGAGCGTCCGGACCGGCTGGGTCCGGAAGCCCGATCGCGGTGATCACCTCCACCTGGAGCCGGTCCGTGTCCTGGAGCTCGTCCACCAGGAGCTGGTCGATCCGCCGCCGCACGCTGCCCGCCACGTCCGGGCGGCGGGTGAGCAGATCCCGGGCCTCGGTCAGCAGGTCGTGGAAGGTCGCCAGGCCCCGCACCCGCATCTCCCGCCGGGCGGCGGCGAGCATCGGGGCGAGGGCCCGGCGGGAGCGCTCCAGGAGCTCCGGCCGCAGGCGGCGCAGCGCGTCCAGCCGGGCGAGGAGCGCGCCCGCGGCCCGCACCACGGGCTCGGGGCCGGCTTCCCCGGCCAGCGCGTCGGCCTCGGTCTTGTTGAACGCGCCGCGGCTCCAGTCCTTGAGCCGGTCCCGCAGCCGGCCGCCCCAGGTCTCCGCCAGCTCGGAGCAGAGCCGGCAGAAGGCCTCGAAGCCGTCGCCCCCGTCCGCCGGCTCGTCCGCCCGGCTCGCGGTCACCCGGAGGGCCTCCAGGGCCTCCCCCGTCTTCTTGCTCCGGGAGAGCCCGTCCAGCCGCCCGCCGGCGGCCTCCTCGAATCTCCGGACGGCCTCCTGGAGCCCCTCCCGGAGCTCCCGTACCCGCCCGGGAGCGAAGGGCGAGGACTCCAGGTCCTCGGGGCGGAGGTTCTCGTGGACGAGGGCGGAGACCAGCGCCTCCGCCAGCTCCGCGGGCCCGATTCCGGCCCCCGCCAGGGCGAGGAGGTCCGGGTCGCCCGCCGCCGGTTCGGCCGCGCCGTCCGGGCCGTCCGGGCCGATCCCGCCGTAGGCCTCCCGCAGGCGGTCCTCCACCACCTCGCGGACGATCGCTTCCACCTCGAGCCCGTCCGGGTCCACCCGGAGCTCCGGGTGGAGGCCGGCCTCGAGCGGGTGGGCGGCCAGGAGGCTCCGGCAGAAGGCGTGGATGGTGCGGACGACCAGGTGGTCGAGGGCGCCGAGGAGGGCCCGCGCCCGCCGGCTCCGCTCGGGCGGGTCGGCCGGCAGGGCCTCGGGGAGGATCCAGGGGGGCGGCTCCTGGTGGCCGGTGAGCGCGGCCAGCGCGGTCCCGACCCGGCTCGCCATCTCGGCCGCGGCCGCCTCGGTGAAGGTGATCGCCACCACCCGGGAGAGGACGTCCGCGGCGACCGCGTCCTCGTCCGGCGGGGCGGGGGCCGCCAGCGGTCGGGCGGCGGCCTCGCGGGCGGCCACCCGCTCCCCGGCCGCCTCCCAGCCCGGGCCCAGGCACCAGGCGAGGATCCGGGCGGTCAGCGTGGTGGTCTTCCCCGTGCCGGCGCCGGCCTCCACCAGGAGCGGCCGCTCGAGCTCGGTCTGGGCGGTGCGCCGGGCGGCGGCGTCCCGTGCGAGCTGTCCGCGCCGTTCCGGCGGGTCGCCCCCCCCGAAGAGCGCGAGCTGGTCGTCCCGCGGCTCCCGGTCGTTCACGGGCTCCCTCCTCCGGTTCGCCCTCCGGATCCGTCCGACCGGCCCGGTCGACCCGGAAGGCCCGAGCGTCCCGGCAGGGCCCACACGTCGAGCAGGGCCTCCGTCGCGCTCCCTTCCCGGTCCCCATCCTGGTCCCCGTCCTGGTCCGACCCCTCCGGGGTCAGGGTTCCCTGGCGGCGGGTCTCCACGAAGGCGGCCAGCCGGCGCCGTGCCCCCGAATCGCCCCGGACGCACGCCTCGTGCACCGGGCACCAGGAGCAGCGCCGCGGCTCCACGTCCTGGTCCGGCTCCACCAGGCGGGGGAAGAAGGCCCCCCGGTCCCAGGCGGCGAACCCGGCGCGCACCGCGGCCTCGAACGCTTCCACGAACGGCACGTGGCTGCCCCAGACCGCGGCCTCCCGCTGCTCCGGCGGCAGCCCGGGGCGCACGAAGGCGTAGCGCCCCTGGCCCGCGTGCATGCTCGGCAGCGGTCCGTCGGTGGCCAGGGCGTAGGCCACCGCCTGGAGCCGTTTGCCGGCCTCCACCTCGCGCAGGAAGTGCTCGTCCCGGGTCTTCTGCCGCACCGCCTCGGAGATCGGGCGGCCGGTCTTGTAGTCGGTCAGCCGCAGCCCCGGGAACCGGCGGTCCACCATCCGGTCCACCCGGTCGGCCCGGAAGCGGAGGGGGCGCTCGGCTCCGGAGGCGTCCGTCACCGCCACCGAGCCGGTCACCTCGGCGGCCAGCACGGCCGGGGACCGCGGGCTCCACTCCGCCTCCCGCGCGGCCTCGAGGAACGGCCGGGCCGCCGCCGCCAGGGCCCGCTCCAGCCCGGGCATGGAGATCCCCTGCTCCGCCAGCACCGCTCCGGCCCGGTCGTGGAGGATCGCCTCCAGCGCGTCCGGCTCCGGCCAGGGCACCGCCACCGGCTCGCGGTCGTCGGCTTCCGCCAGGTCCCGGGCGTGGGGCTCCGGCAGCTCCCGCGCCACGACCTCCTCGAGCACCGCGTGGACCAGGGAGCCCACCAGCAGCGCATCGAGCCCGGGCACCGCCTGGAGCGGGTCCGGGGTCGGCTCCAGGCGCAGCACCCGCTGGAGGAAGGTCTGCCACGGACACGCGGCGACGGCCTCCAGGGTGGTCACCCAGAGGTCGGCGCTCCGGGGGTCGCCCGGGTCGGCCGGGTCCACCGAGCGTCCGACGAACCCGAAGTAGGGGCCGAGCCCCCGCCGCCGGGCGCGTCCGTCCGGGGTGGAGAGGTCCGGATCCATCTCGTCCAGGATCGCCCGGTGGGCGGCGGCGACGGCGGCAGGGTCCAGCCCGAGCGGGGGCTCGGGAGCCGTGGCCGTCCACGCCTCCTCGAGAGCGATCGGCAGCAGGGCGGAGAAGGCGTTCCGGTTCCCGGCCAGGCCGGCGGCCACCACGTGCTCGGCGGCGGGGCGCGGGCCGGTGGCGCCGTCTTCCCCCGGCTCGGTCTCCGTCTCGTCTTCGCCGGCTGGCAGGGGCTCGCTCCGGTGGAGGATCCGGTCGAGCAGCGGCGACCGGGGGATCGGATCCCCCTCGTCCGTGGTGCTCTGCCAGGACAGGGTCACCTCCGGCGCCGCGGCCAGGAGCTGGGCGAACAGGTGCCGCTCCTCGGCGAAGCCCCGGCGCTTGAGGGGAAGATCGGGGAGCACGCCGAGGAGCGCGCCCCGCAGGTCGTCCCCCAGCAGCGGATCCTCTCGGATCGGCCGGGGGAAAACGCCCCGGTTCAGGCCGACCACGAACAGGTGGTCGAAGGTGCGGCCCCGGGCCTCGACGGCATCGAGCACGGCGACCCCGCCGCCGGCCCCGCCCATCCGGTCCCGCCCGGCGTCCCGAAGCGCCCGGCCGAGGAGCAGGACCACCTCGTCGGAACCCAGCTCCAGGATCGGCGGTACCTGGTGCTCGAGCCTTGCGAGGGCGTCCAGCTCCTCCCGGGCGCCCCCCCAGGCCAGGTCCTCCTCGAGGAGTCGCCCCAGGCGCTCCAGGTGTTCGGCGAACGGTGCCCGCCCCGGCCAGCCCTGCAGCCGGTGGACGAGCCGGCGGGCGTCCTCGACGGCCCGGCGGAGGACCCGGGCGGGGATGCGACGGCGCAGAGGGCGGTCGGGGGTGTCCTCGTCCGCTTCGGCCCCGTTGCCGTCGCTCTCCGGTCCTTCGGCCCGGCCGAGGCCCGTCCGGATCGGCAGCGGGAACCCTGCGTTCCCGAAGCGGGTCATGATCCGTCCCGGATCGAGCGCGGCCACGTCCCGCAGCCGGGCGGCGCCCAGGGTGTGGAGGGCGAGGCGGAGCTCGAAGAGCTCGGATCCGGCGGCGTCCGGGCGGGCGTCCAGCCAGCGGTCG
>JASFUJ010000323.1:0-5027 GCA_050050355.1 Acidobacteriota bacterium | reverse complement strand
CCGACCGCAACACCGGCCGTCCCCGCGGCTTCGCCTTCGTGGAGTTCGCGGACGAGTCGGCCGTCGCCCGGGCCATCGAGGAGCTCGACGGGCGGGAGGTCGGCGGCCGCCAGATCCGGGTGAACGAGGCCCAGGAGCGGCCGCGGCGCCCGCCGATGCCGTCCCCGGGGGGACCGCCCTTCGAGCGCGGCGGCGGCGGACCGCGACCGAAACCCAAGGGCAGCCGCCGGAACCTCCGCGGAAAGAAGCGCAGCCTCTGAGGCCCGGAACGGTTCCGGGGATCGGTCACCCCGGGCCGCGCCCCGCAACCGGGGTCCGGGTAGTTGACACGAGGAGCGCTTGATGGGAGTCTAATTCGCGCATCGAAATAATTCGCCGCCGAACTGCTGCCGGGGAGGGCGGCAGCAGGGCCGAGCGTTCCGCTGCCGGCGCCCCCCCAGATCCTTTTCGCTCTCGAGCTCTGACCCATCATGTCCTCTCTCTGGCGTCCCATCGCTGTCGGCATCCGGACCCACCGGCGCCGGCCGCTGCTCAGCCTGATCATCGTGCTCTCCCTCGTTCTGGGGATCGGCGTCAACACCGCCGTGATCTCGCTGGTAGACACGATCTTCCTGCGCCCCCTGCCGATCGACGACCTGGACCGGCTGGTGACCGTCTACCGGTCGCAGCGCCTGGAGTCCGGCGTCTACACCGGCAAGGGGCGCGTCTCCTACTCCACCTACCAGGACCTGCGGGCGCGCAACCGGACGCTCGAGGCGGCGGGGATCTTCACCTGGACGCCGGTGAACCTGGCGGGCGCCGGCGCGGAGCCGATCCGGGCGACCGCGATGTTCGCCGACGACGGGTACTGGAAGGTGCTGGGGCTCCGGCCCGCCCACGGGCGCTTCTTCCGCCCCGACGAGGTGGACGTCCACGCTCCGGCGGACGTGGTGATCCTGAGTCACGGCACCTGGGTCCGGCGGTTCGGCGCCGACCCCGGGATCGTCGGACGGGTCCTCCGGGTCAACGGCCGGCCCCTGACCGTCATCGGAGTCGGCCCCGCCGGGTTCAACGGGACCAAGCTCCACGTGGAGGTCGACGTCTGGGTTCCCGCGCCCATGTACCGGACGATGGGGCCGTCCGGCCACCGGCTGGAAGAGCGGGACGTGTCGATCTTCACGATGCTCGGCCGGCTGGCGCCCGGCGCCACCCCCGAGGAGGCCGAACGGGAGCTGATGAGCCTCAGCCAGCAGCTCGAAACCGAGCATCCGATCATGGAAGAGGGATCCGGCGCCGACGTGGACCCGCTCCTCGAGGGAGTCCTGGTGCCGCGGGAGCGGCCGAGCTACATCGGCTACGTCCAGATCCTGGGCCTGGCGGGCGTCCTGGTGCTCCTGGTGAGCTGTCTGAACGCGGCGGTCCTGCTCCTCCTGCGGGGTCTGGAGCGGCGTCACGAGCTCGCGGTGCGGCAGGTGCTCGGCGCCGAGCGGACGCGGCTGGTGGGACAGCTCGTGGGCGAGAACCTGCTGCTGTTCGGCGCCGGCGGCCTGCTGTCGCTCCCGGTGGCCTCCTGGACGCTGGATCTGCTCTGGAAGTTCCGTCCCCCCCGGTTCTCCGAGGGGGGGCTGGACACCGGCATCGACCCGTCGCGGCTGCTCTGGGCCGCGGGTCTGGCGGCGCTCGCCGCCCTGGTGTTCGGCATCGTCCCCGCGTGGCGCTCGGCCCGGCTGAACCTGGTGGGCCAGATCCACGGCAGCGCGAGCCACTCGCCGACGCGGATCGGCTCGTTCCGGGCCGGGGACCTGCTGGTGATCGGCCAGGTGGCCTTCGCCACCGTGGCCCTCGTGGGGGGCGGGCTGTTCCTGAACCACCTCCGGGAGGCGCGCGAGATCGAGCTCGGATTCGAGCCGGAGCAGCTCGCGGTGGTCACCCTGGCGCCGGGTGACCAGGGGTACGACGACGAGCGGGTGCGCCGGCTCTACGACGAGATCGAGGAGCGGGTCCGGGCCCTGCCCGGGGTGGAGAACGCCGCCCTGGCGGCCAACCGGCTGCTGCGCGGGGCGATCCTGCAGCGGCAACTGTTCCTGCCCGGCGACGATCAACCCCTGGAAGGGGGCGGACGGCTCTACCATCGGGTGAACGCGGTCCGGCCGGGCTATTTCGACACCGTCGGGATCTCCCTGCAGCGCGGCCGGGACTTCGACTCCAGCGATCGGGCCGACAGCCATCTGGTGGCGGTCATCAACCAGACCATGGCGGATGCCCTCTGGCCCGGCGAGAGCCCCCTCGGCCGGCGGATCCACTTCGACTACGTGGACACCCCTCCGGTGGAGGTGATCGGCGTCGCCGAGAACGCCAGGTACCGCTACATCCACGAGGATCCGCAGTTCTTCCTCTACGTGCCGTTCTCCCAGAGCCTCCCGTCCGACGCGACGCTCCACGTGCGCACCGCCGTGGCCCCGGAGGACATCCTTCCCGCCGTGCGCGACGCGATCCACGAGGTGGACTCCTCCCTGCCCCTCGAAGACGTGGCCCCCATGAGCTTCTTCGTGTCGGAGGCCCTCTGGATCGAGCGGACGGCGGCGTTCTTCCTCGCCGGGATGAGCCTGCTGGCGCTCCTCCTGGTGATCATCGGCATCCACGGCGTGATGGCGTTCTCCGTCCGGCGCCGGGCGCGCGATTTCGGCGTCCACCTGTCCCTGGGAGCCGAGCGGGTGGAGGTCCTGGCACAGGTCTTCCGGCAGGCGGGCCGGCGGGTCCTGATCGGCCTGCTCGTGGGGTCGGTCACGGCCCTGGTCGTGCTCGGGTGGGTGGCGTCCAGCTTCCTGGGGGAGCTCGATCCGGCGATGACCGCCCTGTTCGTGGTGGTGGCGGCGGTCCTGATCGGCCTCTCGGCGCTGGCCGGCGCGCTGCGGCCGGCCCTGATGGCGGCCCGCTGGGAGCCGGTCATGCTGCTGCGGGACGAGTGAGCCGGGGGGCCGGCGGCGGCTCCGCCGAAGCGATCGCCGGGAGGACACCCGGGGAGCGTCACCGGCGCCCGAAGCGGCGCTCCAGGTCCGCGTCGTCCATCTTGAGAACCACCGGCCGGCCGTGGGGGCAGGCGTAGGGGTTCTCGGCCGCGAACAGCTCGGCGATCAGCGCCTCCATCTCGTCCGCCCCGAGCGGATGATGCATCTTGACCGCGGCCTTGCAGGACAGGTCGGCGGCCAGCCCGTCGAGCAGGCGGCGGGCGACCGCCTCCGCGTCGTCCCCGCGGTCCCCGTCCTCCGCCGCGAGCCGGAGCAGGATGCGCTCCGCCTCCTCGGCGCCGAGGACGGCCGGCACCGCGGTCATGGCCACCGAGTCCCCGGACAGGGCGGCGATGCCGAAGCCGCACTCCTCGAGGGCGGGCGCCAGCTCGAGCAGGCGCATGGCCTCCGACCGCGAGAGCTCGAGCAGGGGCGGGTCGACCAGCCCCTGGCTGGCCGGGTTCTGGCGGGCCAGGCTGCGGCGCAGACGCTCGTAGAGGATGCGCTCGTGCGCCACGTGCTGGTCGATCAGGTAGAGCCCGTCCGGCCCCTCGAGCAGGATGAGGGTGCCCTTGTACTGGCCCAGCAGGCGGAAGGGCCGGGTCGCGCCGGAGCGGCCGGAGAGGGGCACCGCCGACCGCTCGGAGACCGGCGCGTAGGTGGCTCGGGCCAGGTGGCCGGGCTCGCCCTCCCGCCAGCTCCCCGGAGGCTGCCCGGGCCGGGCGCCGGCCGGATAGCCGACGGCCCGCCGCGCGCCGCCGTCCGGGGCCGCCTCGGCCACCTCGTCCGCGTGGCGCACCCGCCACCGGCCGTCCTCCCCGTCGCCGGTCGCGCCCGGGACCGCGTACGGGCCGGCGCTCTTGCGACCGCCGAGGCCCTCCCAGGCCAGGGGCGCCGGCGGCGGCCCCTCGGGCCGGCGCAGGGGCGCCGCCTCCTCCCCCCGGGCCCGGTCGAGCCCGGCGCGGAGCGCCTCTCCCACCCGGTCGACCACCCGGGGATCGCGGAAGCGGACCTCGGCCTTCTGGGGATGGACGTTGACGTCCACCTCCTCCGGCGGCAGGTCGAGGAACAGGAAGAGCGCCGGGTAGTCGTCCCGTTTCCAGAGCTCGCGGACCGACCGGTAGAAGGTGGCGAGGATCGCCCGGTCCCGGAGCAGGCGCCGGTTGACGAACACGAACAGGCGCCGGCCCCGGGTGGTCTCCGGCGTGCCCACCAGCCCCCAGAGGGCCTCTCCCCCCTCCCGCTCGCGCCGGGGGATCTCCACCAGCTCGCGGGCGAGGCCGGCGCCGAAGACCTGTTCGATGCGGCGGCGCAGACCCTCCGGGCCCGGCTCGGCCGGCAGCGCCTCCAGCAGGCTCCGGCCCTCGTGCCGCAGGGTGAAGCGCACGTCCGGGCGCGCCAGAGCGTACCCCTGGATCACCTCGACCGAGCGCCGGAGCTCGGTGGACGGGCTCTTCAGGAACTTGCGCCGGGCCGGCACGTTGAAGAACAGCGACGCCACCTCGACGGTGGTCCCGCGGGGCCGGGCCGCCGGCTCGGCCACCCGCACCCGGCCGCCCTCGATCCGGACCCGGTGGCCATCCCCCGGCTCCTCCGCGGTCAGCAGCTCCACCCGGGCGACCGCGGCGATCGACGCCAGCGCCTCGCCCCGGAACCCGAGGGTGCCGACCCGCTCCAGGTCCTCGAACTCCCCGATCTTGCTGGTCGCGTGGCGGTCGAAGGCGAGCAGGGCGTCGTCCCGCCCCATGCCCGAGCCGTCGTCGGCCACGCGGATGCGCCGCTTGCCCCCGGACTCGAGCTCGATCTCCAGCTCGGTGGCCCCGGCGTCGAGAGCGTTCTCCACCAGCTCCTTGACCACCGACGCCGGTCGCTCCACCACCTCCCCGGCGGCGATCTGGGAGACCAGGTGGTCGGAGAGGAGGTGGATCCGGGGCATCGGGGGAAGTGTAACGGAGGAGGGGCCCGCACGGGCGTCCGGGGACGAGCCCCGGACCTACGCGGGCGTCCGGGGACGAGCCCCGGACCTACGCGGGCGTCCGG
>JASFUJ010000322.1:0-5041 GCA_050050355.1 Acidobacteriota bacterium | reverse complement strand
CCGGACGGGCGCGGCGACGACGGTCGCCGAGCCGACCGCCCCCACCAGTAGAGCCAGAAGAACCAGCAGAGCCGGACAGAAGAGATGTGGGGAGGGGAATTGCACCAGCGGTCGAGCACGACTCATCGAGATCTCCTTCCAGCGGGGTCCAGGGATCGACGTGACCGAACTTTACCCCATCCTGCAAGAGGCCACCCGGTCCGGGCTCCCTCCGACTTCCCGAAGCGCCTCCCTGGACATCCCCGGCGCGGGCACCGTACGCTCCTGCAAGACCCCCGAGATCGCGACCGATGAGCACCATCCTCCACGACCTCCGCCTCGCGGCGCGCCGGCTGGCACAGACCCCCGGCTTCACCGCCGTCGCGATCCTGACGCTCGCCCTGGGCATCGGCGCCCACACGGCGATCTTCGGCCTGATCGACGCGCTCTTCCTCCGTCCCCTGCCGGTGGTCGAGCCGGATCGGCTGGTGGGGGTCTACGAGACCCGCGACGGCGACGGGTTCTACCCCCTCTCGCTGCCCGACTTCAGAGAGCACCGGGAGCGCACGGAGGTGTTTTCCGAGCTGGTGGCCCAGTACCCGGTGGCGCCCCTGGTCCTGACCTCGGAGGCCGCGACCGCTCCGGGGGCGCCGGGAACCGGCTCGCACGAGGAGATCCTGGGGTCGGTCGTCTCGGCGGACTACTTCTCGGTGCTCGGCGTCGAGCCGGCCCGGGGCCGGTTCTTCCTCCCGGAGGAGGGGGGCACGCCGGGAGCGCACCCGGTGGCGGTGATCTCCGAACGCTTCCGACGCGACCGTCTGGACGGCCGCGAGGATGTCCTCGGCACGGTGGTGGAGCTCAACGGTACGGACTTCACGGTGGTCGGCGTGGCGCCCGAGAGCTTCGCCGGGGTGCTCCTGGGCTTCCCGGTGGAGGTCTGGATTCCCACGTCGATGGCGCGGGTCGGCTATCGCTGGTGCGAGCCGTCCGATCGCGACTGCACCTGGCTCCACATGATCGGCCGGCTCGCCCCCGGGCGCACGATCGCCGAGGCGCGGGCCGAGATGACCTTGCTCGGCCGCCGGACGGCGGGTGAGCACGCCCAGGCCTCGGAGATGCGTCGCGGTCTCACCGTGGCGCCTCTGGCGGGCGTCCATCCCTCCGCACGCCCACGGACCCTCCGGCTGGCCGGCCTCCTGCTGGCCGCCGTGACCCTGGTGCTGCTGGTGGCCGCCGCCAACCTGGGCGGGCTCCTGGTAGCCCGCGGCCTGACCCGCCGCCGGGAGATCGCGACCCGCTTGGCGCTCGGCGCGCCGCGCTGGCGCGTGGTCCGGGTGTCGCTGGCGGAGACGGCGCTGCTGGCGGGCGGGGGCGGGGCCGCCGGGCTCCTGGTCGCCGCCTGGCTGGGGCGGCTCGTCTCCCTGCTGTATCCGAGCGAGGCGCCGCCCGATCCGGGAGCGGCTCTCGGCGTGAGTCCCGCGGTGTTCGGGTATGCCCTGGCGCTGTCGGCCGCGACCGGTCTCCTGGTCGGCCTGGTGACCGGTGTCCAGGCCTCCCGCCCCGACCTCGTCCCGGCCCTGAGGAGCGAGACGACGACCGGCGGCGCCCGGCGGCCGAGTCTGCTCGGCACCCTGATCGTCCTGCAGGTGGCGCTGTCCTTCGTCCTGCTCACGTCGACCGGTTTGCTGGCCCGGAGCCTGGCCGGCGCGGACCGGTTCGGCGAGCTGGAGCCGGAGCGTGTCGCCACGCTCCGGCTCCGCCACCGGCTGGTGGGTCGCGGCCCGGAACGGGCCCGGCCGCTCACCCGGGAGGCGGTGCGCCGGCTCGAGGCCGTTCCGGGCGTCGAGTCGGTGACCCTGGGCCGGCTCCTGCCTCCCTGGCCGGGGGTGGACACCCCGGCCCATCCGACCGAGGCGTCCGGAACGGTCGAGACCATCGAGGTCGGCCCCGGCTTCTTCGAGACCTTCGGCTTCCCCCTCCTGAGCGGGCGCTCCTTCGACACCCGGGACGACGTTGGTGGCGCGCCGGTGGCCGTGATCAACCGGACCCTGGCCGAGCGCCGGTGGCCGGACGGCGGCGCGCTCGATCGGACTGGAGAACGGGCTCTGGACCGGGCTCTGGGCCAGACCCTGAGAATCGGGGATCGGCGGGTGCGGGTGGTGGGGGTCGTCGAGGACCGGGCCGTCCGCAGCACGGGCCAGGCCTCACCCGCCCTCGCCTACACCCCCTACTGGCAGGATCCGGACCTGGTGGACGCCCGCGTCGCCGTCCGCACCGCCGGGGACGCCACCGATCTGCTCCCGGTGCTGGCCCGGGAGATCGCCGCCGTCGACTCCGCGATGCCGGTGACGGAGGCGGAGACCCTGGCCGGGAGGATCGACCGGCTGCTGGGACCGGTCCGGCTGGCGTACCGGGTGCTCGGCGCCTCGGGGGCCCTGGCCCTCCTGTTGAGCGCGGTCGGCCTCGCGGGCGTCCTCTCCCTGGCGGTGGCGCAGCGCCGGCGGGACATCGGAGTCCGGATGGCCCTCGGCGGGACCCGGCTCCGGGTGGTGGCCCTGGTGGTGCGCGACGCGCTGCTGCTGGTGGGGGTCGCCCTCGGGCTGGGGTTCGGGGCCGCCGTCCTGGCCGGTCGCGGGCTGGTGCACTACCTGTACGGGGTCGCGCCCCACGACCCGACCACGTTCGCCGTCGCCCTCGCCGTCTTCGCCCTGGTCTCCGCCGCGGCGAGTTGGTGGCCCGCCCGCCGTGCGGCCGGCGTCGATCCGGCGCGGATCCTGCGAGAGTGAGTCGAGCGCCCCGGGCTCAATCGAACAGCACCGGGGTCGTCTCCTGGTCCCGGACCTCGGCGATCTCGACCCGGAGACGACCGTCACCCGCGTCGAGCCGGACCTCGTAGAGCCCCGGCGGCAGGATGGCGAACGTCCGTGCACCCACGCCGGGGACGCCGTGCGGAGACCGGGTGCGAGCGACCTCCGACGGCCGCTCGATGCTCGTGAAGGTGACGGTCGCGGCCTCCGCCCGGGCCCCGGTCAGGAGCGGTGCCCGCACGGCGGTCGGTGACGGCTCCGTGGTCCCGGAAGGGCGGGCTGGTGGTGGTCAGGCCCACCCGGGCACCGGCCAGGGGGCCTCCCCGGTGCGAGAGCGTCCCGAACACGGGAAAGCCCTCGGGAGGCTCGACGGCCAGGTCCCGGTGCACCGGCCCGTCGCCCCGGTCGATCTCCACCACCGACCTCCCCTCGGCCCGGCCGTCCGTGGCCTCCAGAGCCCAGGTCCCCGGCGCCAGCGGCGGCGTGCGGTAGGTCAGGTCGCCGTCCAGCCACCCGGACGCGCTTCCGGACCCATCCTCGCGACGGGCGGAGATCCGCCACTCCCCCGCTGGCTCCCCGCCCGGATCGAGCTCCGGGGGGACGAGCAACCGGCCGGAGACCTCCACTCCGTCCGGCACGTGGAAGAGCCACGGTTCCGGGTCCCGTCCGACCCGCCCCGTGCGGCTCGGGATCCCCGCCACGCCGCGGACCCTCAGGAAGACCGCGTGCTCGCCGTACGGCAGGTGGGCGAAACGGAACCGGCCCTCGGCGTCCGTCCGGGCCTCGACGCCTCGCGCCACCGAGACGTGCACGACGGCCCCGGGGAGACCTTCCCCGTCGGCCCCGAGCACCTTCCCCTCCACGGCGCGGCCGGGCGGGCGCCGGAGCACCACCTCCCGCTCGACCGTCTCTCCGCGCACCTCGATCTGCAGGCTGGGCGGGCGCTCCGCGACGAACCCCTCGGGGGGCTGGATGGAGATCTCGTACCGGCCGTGGGGGATCCGCGGCCACGCGATCCGGCCCCGCTCGTCCGAGCGGGCGCTCAGGTAGGTACCGCCCGGGCTCCGGGGGGAGGTGGCGAAGTGCGCCGCCGCGCCGGCCACGGTCCGCCCGTCCGCGTCCTCGATCCGCAGCTCGACCGGAGCGCTCGGTACGGGCGCGAGCTCGAAGCGCTCCCGGTGCACCGCTCCGGCCTCGAGGTCCACAACGCGCCGCCGGTGCTCATACCCCGGAGCCAGGACCTCGATCTCGGTCTCGCCCGGCGTCAGGCTCTCCTCCTCGTGGCGGCCGCGGGGGTCCGTCCGCTGCACGACGCGGGTTCCGCCGAACGCTTCGGCTTCGCCGAGCAGCTCGATCCGGATCTCGGCCCCCTCGATGCCGCGGCCGTCCGGGTCCACCACCGCCACCACCAGGCGCGCCGACGGCTCGAGCCGGATCACCAGGGACTCCGCATCCCCCGCGTCCGGTCGCACGGATCGCTCGGCGGGTCCGAACCCGGGCCGCCGGACGTCGAGCCGGTACTCCGTCCCTCCGGCCAGGCCCGGCAGGTCGAAGCGCCCACCGGCGTCGGTGGCGACCTCCCGGTGGGGGCGGATCCTCACCCCGTCCAGGACGTCCACGTAGCTCGGCGTCCGGGGATCGTGCTGGACCCGGACCTCGGCCCCGGCCAGCGGCTCGTCCCCCGGGCCGACGACCCGACCCGTGATCCGGTTCCCCGGATCGAGCACGACCCGCACCGGCTCCGCCTCGCCGCACGAGCTCCGGAGATCGAGGGTCCGCTCGGCCGTGGTGGGATGCCGATCGGACGCCACCGCCCAGCGGAAGACGTCCCGGGGAAGCCGCAGCTCCACCCTCCCGTGCCGGTCCGCCCGGGCCAGCCGGCTGCCCCTCCGGCCCACCCCTCCGGTCGTGAGCGACCGCACGCCCAGCCGCGCGGACGGCACCGGAGACCCCCGGTCGTCCACCACGCGGGCGCGGAGCAGACAGCCGTCCGAGACCGCCGACTCCCCGACCGCGCCGGTGAGGAGGACGAGCGCCAGCAGAACCGTGGACAGATGCATCGCTCCCCAGGATAGACCACCCGTCCGTTGGGCTGCTCCCCCTGGCGCCGGCGCCGAGATGGACGCCCTGGATCGACGGAGGAGGCCTCCGTGGGTTGCCCCGCACGACCCAAGTCCGAAGAATTTTCTACACTCCAGTACAGCACAGAGAAAGAATATATGTAGAATTTGATTAAAACCCAGAGATACATGCTC
>JASFUJ010000321.1:0-5041 GCA_050050355.1 Acidobacteriota bacterium | reverse complement strand
AGGAAGTCCTCGCGCTCCGACCGCTCGCGGTCCAGCGCGTCTTCCAGGAGCTTCTTGACTCGCCGCCAGTCCTCGGAATTCATGAACGTCTCGCGGGGAGGGCACCACCGGGCCGGATTGCCCTATGGCAATGCATTGCTCTCCCGGTTCACTACGCGGAAACGGGGGGCGGGATGGGTCTCGGGCGGGTCACGATGCGTCCGACGGCTCCGGCGTCTCCGGCGCGTCCGCGTCCTCGGGCTCCCCGTCCGGGGACCCGTCGCGCAGCTCCCGGTAGAGCCAGAGCCGGGCGGTGCGCCAGTCCCGCTTGACCGTGGACAGGTGGACGCCGAGGATCTCGGCGATCTCGGTGAAGGTCAGGCCGGTGAAGTAACGCAGCTCGACGATCCGCGCCTGCCGCGCGTTGAGCTCCGCCAGCCGGGAGAGACACTGGTCGAGCGCCAGGACGTCCACGTCCTTGCCGGCGACGCTCACCCGCGCCTCCTCCAGCGCCACCTTCGGCAGGCCCGCCCCGCGCTTGGCCGCCCCCTTGCTCCGGGCGTGGTCCACCAGCACCCGGCGCATCAGGGTGGAGGCGAAGGAGAAGAACTGGGAGCGGTTGTCCCAGCTCACCCGCTTCTGGTCGACGAGCTTGAGATAGACCTCGTTGACCAGCTCGGTCGGCTGCAGCGTGTGATCCCGCCGCTCACCCCGGAAGAACCCCCGAGCCAGGCGCCGCAGCTCGTCGACGACGAGGGGCATCAGACGCTCGAGTGCCCGTTCGTCCCCTTCGCTCCAGCGCACGAGGAGCTCGGTGACCTCTTCCCTGGTTGTGTCCATTCCGGGCTTTGAAGTCTACCAGAGGGGGAGGGGGGAGGTGGGGGGTGTGTACAATCGGCGAAAGCTTGAACACTTCAGCGGACAGCGGCCAGAAGACACCCCATCGCACTCCGCGCGACGGGTTCGATCTTCCCTGGGGGACGACCTACGTGGGGACCGGTCGTCGGCGGACGGCTGTCGATGCGGTCCTTCGCACGCTCGAGGAGCTGAAGCTCAAGGCCCGCGTGGTCGGTGAAGCCCCCCGGGAGAGCGCCGGAGAAGCCGGGGTCTGGACGCTGAACGGGACCCTGAGCGGGACCCGGATCGAGGCGACCCAGACGGCTCCCTGGTACCGGCTGCTCACGGGAGGGCTGCCCCAGCGGGCCGCCGTGGTGGTGGAGGGCGCGGCCGGGCCCGGACCGGAGGAGGGCGGAACGGGGGACGAGCCGGAAGGACCACTGCGCCTCACCGTCGACCTGACCCTGGCCCCCTGGTGCCGGCGGCTGATCGTCGGCTTCTGGATCACCTGGGCGGTCGCCCTGGGCGGTCTGTTCTGGTCCACCGAGCCGGGAGCCCTCGACACCGGACCGGTGGAAAACTCCCTCTTTGTAGCCGCGGTGTTGATCTTTCTCCTGGCGGTCGGCGCCGTTCCGGTGCTGCTGGGCGCCGTCGGCGGCGGGCGCATGAGCTCCGTCCTGTGGCAGCCGCTGCTTGACCGGGTGGAGCGGGACGGCGGGGCCCTGGAGCCGGAGGGCACCGGGATCAGCCGCCGGTACGGCCTCTGGATGCTCTCCTACTGCCTCTCGTTCCTGTTGTGTGGCGGGGGAGCCCTGGCGCTTCACGGGATGGAGACGCTGTGGTTGACCACGCCGGGCGGGTTCTGGGTTCTGGCGGTGCTCTCAGGAATCGCGACGCTGCTGCTGGGACTTGCGGTGGTGGCATACCTCCGGCAGGGCCTCTCCCTGCGGCTCGAACCGCTCGTACCCGCCCTCGTCAGTACGATCACGATGATCCTGTTCCTCGGGCTGCCCTTCCCCCTGGTCGCGGCCGACGGTGTCGTTGTACGGGCGCTGGCGCAGGCGCCCGACCCCGAAGTGCTCGCCTGGCGGGCCTGGATGCTGCTGCTGGAGACCGGAGCGATCGGTGCGGTCGGTCTCGCTGCGGCGGCTTACCTCGTGTCGATCTCTCTCGGTCTCTGGCTTTCGGTGGAGCGGACGAGGTCGCGCCGCGGAATGCCCGGCGTCTACCGGGAAGCGCTCCGAGGAGGGCCGATTCTCGCTCTCGCTCGTGCCTTCTTTCTGGCTTTCGCTGCCGGCGCAGCGGGACTCATCTTCTTCGGCCTGCTCTTCGCCGCTGCGTGGGCGGTCCAGGCGGTGTTCCCAGTCTGGGAGCGGCAGGTCCTCCGGCTGCCGGAGGCGAGCGGCGTCCTGCTGGCCCTGGCTCTGGGCTGGCCGCCGGGCGACCCGTGGGCGCTCGCCCTGGCCCGCAGGGCCTGGGTGCTTTGGGCGGCCGCCGGATGGGCGGCGTTCGGGATCTCGGTGGGCCAGCTCGTGTGGGACCGGCGCCGCACCCGCGAAACGCTGCGGAGGCTTGCACAGGCGTCGCCGCCGGCATCCCTGCACCGGGTGCGGAGGTTGCTCGACCGGCTGGACGGAGGGTCGGGCGCTCGGCCGGTCGAGGTCGTGGTCTCTGGCCAGGAAAGGATCGGGGCGGAGAGCCATCGCTTCGGCTGGCGCTCCGGGGAGTGCTACATCGAGGTCTCGAAGGGTGCACTGAAGCGGCTCTCCGACGAGGAGCTCGAGGCGGTCCTGGCCCACGAGCTGGTGCACCTGCGCCAGCGCCACGCGCTCCGCCACGATCTCGCCCGTTGGCTGGGGCGGATCGCGTTCCTCGGGGACGGCTTCAGCCGGGCGCTCCTCGACACCTTCGGCTCGGAGGCCGAGGCGGACCGGCAGGCGGTGTGCTCGTACGGCGTGGATCCGGACGCCCTGATTCGATGTCTGAGGGCGATCCGCACGCTCAACTCCTTCGTGCAGGAGGATCTCCTCGCGGGAGGATTCCCGGTGGCCGGCCTCTCCTTCGGATCTCGCTCCCGGTTTCGCGCAACCCTAAGGGAAGCCGACAGCCTCCCTATACTCCAGCGGTGGCTCGTAGCCTGGAGGTACTTCGTCCTGCAATACTTTCATCTCTCGCGGCTTCACTACTGGCACCCGGTGATCGACGAACGGATCGAGCGGCTGGAGCGGCTGGGCTCCACCCGGCAGCGATCCGAGACCGGACTCGACGGCTCCTCGGGAAGCGAGGCGACGCACCATGAGCGATGACCTCGAGCGGATCGTGTACCGGGTGGTGCGGGGTCACCTGGCGGCCGAGCACCCGGAGCTCCTGGGCGAGCTGGACATGCTCTTCGAGCCGGCGTTCGAGATGCTCTCGGAGAGGCTCTCCGGCGCAGCGGACGCAGCGCAGGAGGGCAGCCAGGCCGGCCGGGAGCGCTCGGGCCTCCCCATCGACGGCTTCCTCCCGGACCAGTCGGTGGTCGCCTTCGCCCTCTGGGTGGCGGTGCAGCTCGCGGACCGCGCCCTCCAGATGCGACGGGAACGGGCCCGGGAGCGGCGGGTCCGGGAGGAGCGCGAGCAGTGGCGCGACGAGGTCACCCAAGCGGTGATCGAGGCGGTGGGGGCCGAGCGGCGGCGGGATCGGGAGGTGATCCAGGACTTGTCGCGACGAGCCGTGGAGGAGGTCCTGGGAGCAGGCGCTTCGACCTCCCGGCGGGCAAGCTGGTCTCCCGTCGAACCGGTCCCTGTTCCATCTGTGCAGCTCCTGGTGCAGTACCGGGAAGAGGACGGGACTCCGGTGTTCGAGTTCAGCCTCTTCGGCGGTGCGGCCGGAGTCATGTCCATGGGACGGCCAGTTGGGGTCCAGCGTCTCGACCGTGGGCCCTCGGTGTACCTGCAGGAGCTCGCTCACCGGATCGCCCAGCTTCCCCTGGAGACCGAAGAAGATCGCCGCAGAGCACGGGCCTGGGCTCGGCGGCGAGGCGCCCGGTTGCTCGAGGTTTTTTTGCCAGAAGCACTGCAGAAGATTCTTCGAAAACTCTCCGGGAAAGTGGATGAGTTGATCGTGGTTTCGAACGATCCCTGGATTCCGTGGGAGCTTCTGAAGTTCCCGGGGGACGGCCGCGAGCATGCGCCGTTCCTGAGCGAGGCGTTTGCTCTGACCCGGTGGATTCCCGGCGATGCGCCGACCGCCACGTTTCCGCTGCGCCGCATGGCGGTGGTGCGGTCCGCACGGGCGAGGCTCGAGCGATCGAAGAAGGAACGCGACGACCTGCTGGGCAGAGCGGAGTCCGGCCGGCGTCGAATCGACGAGATCCCGGCGGAGTACGAGCCGCTGACGGACGAGATGGCCGGCGGTCACCGGGACGGCTGGCACTTTATCGGTCACGGAGACACGTCAAGATACGGCGCCGAGTGGTGGCAGATCCTGTTGGACGATTGGGAGCTCACGCCCGAGGACCTGAGCGAAGAGGTTGCACAGCTCGGCAGTGCCCATCCTCTCGTCTTCCTCAACGCCTGCCACACCGGCGGCAACGCTCCGGGCCTCGTCGGCCTCGGAGGATGGGCCGCACGATTCCTGGAGGTGGGTGCCGGCGCATTCCTGGGACCCCAGTGGGCCGTGAGGGACGAAGTGGCGGTGGAGTTCGCCCGGGAATTCTACGACCGGTTCCTCGGTGGAGCACCGCTTGGCCATGCGGTTCGCGCAGCCCGTCTCGCACTGCGGCGGCGGTTTCCGGGCGATCCCGCCTGGCTCGCCTACACCCTCTACGGCCATCCGCTGGCGACCTGTCCGCGCGTCTCGGAACGCGCCTCCATCGATCCTCCGGCACAGGGTTCGAAGCGGGGGAAGGCCTGGACCGACAAGCGGGAGTGGAAGCGGCTGGCCCACCGCCTGTCCACCGAGCGGGGCCGGGCCTACGAAGCCCTGGTGGTACGGCTGCTCCGGGGAGCCCTGGGGGCATGGTCGGAGGAGCTGATCAGCCTTGCGGACGGACTCTGGGCGGAGGGCTTGGAGCCGCCCTACCCGGTGGTCGCCCGGATTCTCCGGTGGGATGCCGCCGGGGAGGAGCTCGGCATGGACGAGCTGCGAGAGTGCGAGGAGGAGATCTCCCGGTTTCGCAACAGCGGGATCGAAGCCGAGCACTTCCTGCTGATTCACAACCGTCACTCGGGAAGCCGTCTGCTGC
>JASFUJ010000320.1:0-5065 GCA_050050355.1 Acidobacteriota bacterium | reverse complement strand
ACGATCTCGACGACCTGGACGACCCGGACGAGGAATCGAGCCGCTCGGCGTGACCTCCATGCGGGGTTCATTTCGGTGAATCGAAGCCGAGACGGTGGGGCCTGCGGCCCGGTCGGCCGGCTTCAGCCGGCCGAGAGCGAGCGCAGCGAGCCACAACACCGGCTGATGAAGCCGGCCGGGCTCCGGGCGCTCCCACCCCGCATCAACTGCGCGGCAGACCGACGGTCACCTGCAACCGCTCCGGGTCCAGATGCCTCCGGGCGGCCGCGGTGACCTCCTCGGGGCCGACCGCTTCCAGCCCCCGGATCCGCCACTCCGGATCGTCCTCCGGCACCCCGTAGAGGGTCGCCTCGCCCATCAGATCCGCCCACTGGCGCGCCGTCTCGCGCCGGAACGGATCGCGCCCCAGCAGGTACGACCGCGCCCCGTCCACCTCCTCGGCCGCCACTCCATCGTCCACCACCCGCCGCAGCTCCTCGACCACCGAGGCCTCCGCCTGCTCCACGGTCGACGGCGAGGTGCCCACGTAGACCACCAGCCGCCCCCGGTCGAGACCGGCGCCGGCCAGGGTCTGGACGTGCACCGCATAGGCCAGACCTTCGCGCTCGCGAACCCGCTCGGGCAGCCGGCCGGTGAGGCCGGCGCCGGCGCCCAGGATCACGGCCAGGAGCTCCAGGGCGTGGCGGTCCGGGTGGTCGCGACGCACCGTCAGGCAGCCGGCATAGAGATGGGCCTGGTCGCCGGGGGGAAGCGCCAGGGTGCGGCGGCGCTCGGGCAGGCCGACCGGCGGCTCGGGCTCGGGGAGCTCGGGCCCGAGAGGCTCCTCCCCGCGGACGGCCGAGGGCCGGAGCCTCTCGTCCCCGGCCAGCAGGTCGTGCACGTGCGCCCGGACGGCTTCTTCGTCCAGCTCCCCGGCCACGGTGAGCGTGAGGCCCGCCCGGGCGAGGGCCCGCTCGTGGAACCGCCTGCAGTCCTCCGCCGTCAGGCGGGCCAGGGACTCCCGGTCCCCCTGGATCGGGCGGCTCCGGGGGTGCGGGGTGTAGAGCTGCTCCAGGAAGGCCCACGCGGTGCGCACCTCCGGCTGATCCCGGAGGCTCTCGAGCTCGGAGGCCGCCTGCCGCGCCATCCAGCGGCAGCGATCCTCCGGGAAGGAGGGCTCGGTGAGCAGCTCGACCGCCCAGTCCAACCCTTCGCGCCAGTGGACGGAGCGCACGTCGACCGCCGCGCCGTGCACCTCGAACGAAGCGGCACCGAACGCCGCCACTCCCAGGGCCTCGGTGGCGTCCGCGATCTCCCGCCAGTCCCGGCGGGCGGTGCCCTCGGTGAGCGAGCGTCCCGTGACCAGAGCCTGCCCGGGAATCCGCTCGATCCGGGCGCCGCCCGGGATCCAGGCGCGCACACCGACCACGGGCGGGCCGGGGACCCGGCGCACCCGCAGGGTGAGCCCGGGCGGGGCGGAGATCGTCCCGCTCCCGATTCGAGTCCCGGCCCCGCTCACGCGCCCCCCTCCCCGCCCCCGGCGCCGTCGAGCCGGCGCAGGCCGGCGATGAGCTTCTCGGGAAGCTCGCCGTAGAGCCTCTGGTAATCCTCCCGACTGCGCTCGATCACCTCGTACGCCTCCGACCGGCCGTAGGTCTGGGGGATCTCGACCTCCTCGCGCTCGGCGCCCGGCGCCTGCTTGTAGGTCAGGAAGTAGTGCTTCAGGCGCTCCAGCAGCGGCCGTGGCACGTCGGAGAGCTCGCGCAGCGAGCCGTAGGTGGCGTCTCCCTCCAGCACCGCCACGATCTTGTCGTCGGCCTCGGCGCCGTCGATCATGCGGAACCCGCCGATGGGGATCGCCTTGAGGAACAGGTCGCCGTGGGAGAAGGCCTTCTCCGACAGCACGCAGACGTCCATCGGATCGCCGTCGCCGGCGATCTCGTCGCGACCGGTCCGGGACCGGCAGAGCTCCGCCACGCGCTCGCCGCAGTGGGTCCGGGGCAGGAAGCCGTACAGGCTGGGGCAGACGTTGGAGTACTTCTGCGGCCGGTCGACGGTCAGGTAGCCGGTCTCCTTCTCCAGCTCGTACTTCACCGTGTCGGTGGGCACGATCTCGATGAATACGTTGACCCGTTCCGGGGCGCCCTCCCCGAGCGGCACGCCGTGCCACGGATGGGGCTTGAACAGGCGGTGGAAGACGTCGAGCGGGCTCGAGGACAGGGGGTCGGACGGTGCGAGTCGTTCGCTCATGGCTCCTCTCCTCCGGACGGCAGGGACCACCCGATGACCGCGCCCCGCCGCCCCTCCACGGCCGGGCCGAGCAGCTCCCGGGCGGCCCGGAAGACGTCCTCGGGGCCGAGGCGGGCCATCGCCTCCATGGTGCGCTCGGTCCATCCCCGCTCGAACAGGGCCAGCTCCCCGGCGAGCGCCAGGGCCTGCTGGGAGATCCGCTCGTGACCGAGGGCCCAGTCGGCCAGCAGCACCTGCCGCGCCCGCTCCACCTCCCATGGCTCCGGCGGCCGCTCCACCAGGTCGGCGAGGAGCGCCAGGATCGCCTCCTCGACCACCTCGGGCTCCACGCCGGGAAGCACTTCGGCGGCCAGGGTCAGGCTGGTGGGGTCGAGAGCCTCGGAGAGTCCCGCAGCGGCGAAGACGCAGAGCTGGCCCTCGTCCACGAGCCTTCGGTAGAGGCGGCTTCCCCGGCCGGAGCCGATCAGGGTGGCCAGCAGGCGCGCCTCCGGGAAGCTCGCGGCCAAAGCCTCCGGGGCCGGCAGGGCGATCATCAACCGGGCCATCTCCCCGCGGCGGCGTTCGATCCGCTCGACGCCGGCCGGGCGGACCCCTCGGGGGACCTCGGGTCGCGCGGGCCCGCCCGAGGGCAGGTCGCCGAACGCCTCGGCCACGTGGGCCAGGGCCCGCTCCGGCTCCAGGTCTCCGGCCACCACCAGCACGGCCGTGTCCGGCCGGTACCGCTCCCGGTGGAAGGCGGCGAGCTCGTCCCGCCCGGTGGCCAGCAGCTCCTCGCGCGTTCCCAGGACCGGCCGGCCGTAGGGGTGGCCGTCGAAGAACGCCTTCTCCACCTTCTGGGAAAGGACGTCCCACGGATCGTCCTCGTACATGGCGATCTCTTCGAGGATGACGCGCCGCTCCGCCTCCACCTCCCGCGGGCCCAGGGTGAGACCGGCCATGCGGTCGGACTCGATCTCCAGCGCCGTCCGCCAGCGGTCGGCGGCGAAGCTGAAGTGGTAGGTGGTCGAGTCGTGGGTGGTGAAGGCGTTGTTGGCGCCGCCCAGGGCCTGGGTGCGGCGGTCGACCTCGCCCGGGCCGAACCGGGCCGACCCCTTGAACATCATGTGCTCCAGGAAGTGGGCGGTGCCGCCGTGTCCCGGGGCCTCGTCCCGGGACCCGGCCCGATAGCAGGTGGCCACGGTCACGAGGGGCGCCTGCGGGTTGGCGACCAGCGCCACCGTGAGGCCGTTGTCCAGGCGGTCGAGGGTGAGCTCCCCGGGCAGCCGCGGAATCGTTCCGGGCGCCACCGCCGCGGCGACTCCATCCATGTTCGAAACCGTCTTCACTCGATTCAATCCTCCGGTACCAGCCGTACCTCGATGCGCTGTCGGCGCTCGGAAGCGCCGTCCGAAACCTCCACGGCGAAATCCCGCCGCGCGAACCCGGGCGCCACCACGCTCACCCGGTGGCGGCCCGGCTCCAGCCGCAGCCAGGTCGCCGGCCGCACGAAGCGGCCGGGAAACCGGGCGGCCCGGCCCGCGGGCTCGCCGTCCACCATCACCCGGGCCCGGGGGCGCGCGGCCGGCGGCGAGATCTCGAAGCCGATCGCCTCCTGCACCCGGTAGAGCTTCAGGTCGCCGAGAGCCAGCTCGCCGGCCGGGGCCGGCGCCAGGCGGGCGCTCACCCGCGTGCCGGACGGGCCGGATGCGCTCGCTTCCACCAGCACGAGGTGGTCCACCAGGCCGGGAGAGCGGAGCTTGACCCGGTAGGTCCCCGGTCCCGGCAAGGTGTACGGGGCGCCCCCGGCGGCCGGGTCGAGCTCGGAGGCCCGACCGAGGACCGTACCATCCAGGAGGACGAACGCGCTCGGAGGCCGCACGTCGAACGTCAGCGTGAGGCCGGTCCGGAGCGTCTGATCGGCCTTGGGAGGGAGGCCCCTCGCGGCGCCTCGAGCCCGCACCAGCTCTTCGGCCGCCCCGCGCAGCTCGGGGCGCTGCCGGAGGGCCTGCTCGAGCCGCCGGGCGCCGGGCGAGAGGTCGTCCCCGCGACCGGCGGGGTCGTCCGGAGGGGCAGATCCCGCGCCGGGTCCGGCCCCGGGAGCCGGTCCGGGATCTGATCCGGGATCGTCTCCGGGGTCGGCGCCGCGGTCAGCTCCGGAATCGGCTCCGGAATCGACTCCGGTGGGGGAACCGGCCTCCGGAGGCTCGGGCAACGTGGCCGGTCCGGCGGTGGCCGGTCCGGCGGCGGCCGGCTCCGGCGGCCGGGTCGCGGCCTCCGTCCGGCGCGGCGCGGCGGGCTCCTCGCGCCGTCCGTCCGGCGGTGCCGGAACCGGCCCGGCGGGAGCCGCCACCGAGCGCTCCTCCCGCTCCTCCCGGGCGCCGGCGGCGTCGCCGGCCTCCACCCGCCGCTCCGGGCTCCCGCCGGATCGGCCTTCGGGCTGGCCCCGCAGAAGGCGGAGGCCCACGACTCCCGCCGTGACGCCGGCGGCGAGCAGCGCGAGGCCGAGGGCCGCCCCGAGCCAGAGCATCCGGCGCCTGCGCGCCCGCGGCGAGACTCCGGGCGAGCTCCCCGACGCGATCGGGCCCTCAACCTCACCGAGACCCGCGGCCGCACCCTCGGTGAGGCCCGCGGTGCCGGGCGCCACCGCGCCCGGACCTCCGGGCGAACCGGGGA
This sequence comes from Acidobacteriota bacterium, assembly GCA_050050355.1. Classification (GTDB taxonomy): domain Bacteria; phylum Acidobacteriota; class Thermoanaerobaculia; order Multivoradales; family DATKCC01; genus JASFUJ01. The sequence goes on along the minus strand of JASFUJ010000320.1, from coordinate 184 downwards.
GCGGCGGAGGCGGGGGTGGCGGGGCCGGCGCCGGACGGGTACCGGGCAGGGCGTCCTCCCGGTCCGCCGAGCTCTCGGGATGGACCGCCGGCCCGGCCAGCACCTCGGACGGGAGGTCCCGCTCCAGGGCGGCGATCTCCTCGGCCACCCGGGCGCCGTCCGGCGGCCGGTGCGCCGGGTCCTT
>JASFUJ010000319.1:0-5072 GCA_050050355.1 Acidobacteriota bacterium | reverse complement strand
TCGCGAATTCCGTGTCCCCGCCGCTGAGGAGCTCGCGGCCGGAGCGGTCGAGGTTCGGCGCGAAGTCGCCGACGGCGTCGGCCACCTCCCTGCGGACGGCGAAGTTGGCGCCGACCAGCGTCTCCGGCCGGGGCAGCGGGCGGGTTTCGTCTCCCAGGTCGAGGCGCGAGAGCAGGCGTTCCACGGCATCGGAGACCCAGTCAGGGCGTGCCACGGCCTCCCACCAGAGGGAGACCCTGCCCGCCACGAGGTCGGCCGGGTGCCGCTCGAACGCTGCGAGCAGGCCGTGGAGCCAGCCGGGTTCCACGAAGGCGTCGTCGTCCAGGAAGGCGAGGATCTCGCCCTCGGCGGCGCGGACCCCCGCGTTCCGGGCCGGGTTGAGACCGGGGGTCGGCTCGCGCAGCAGCCGCAGGGGGAACGGGGCCGCCGCGGCCCGTTTGCGGACCACGGCCTCGGTGGCGTCGGAGCACGCGTTGGCGACCACCACCGCCTCGACCGAGACGGTCCGCGGGAGCTCCAGGCGCTCGAGGCTCTGGAGGCTGCGCTCCAGGATCTCGCACCGGTCGTGGGTGGGGATCAGGATCGAGACGGAGCGGATCACGGGGCGAGACCTTTCGGGACTCCGGGCCGGTGGGGGCGGAGCGGCCGGTTCAACCGCCGGGGCGATCCGGCGCTCGATCCGTCGCTCGATCCAGTGCTGGGCCCAGACCCGGTGGCAGTCGCGGGTCGCCGTCGGGGATGCGGATCATCCTCCAGATGGCCTCCCGGTGGCCCTCCTCCGTGAAGAAGGGGTTGGCGAACCTCCAGACCCGCTCCCCGTCCGGTGTGACCTCGAACACGTACCCGGTGTCCGACTCCGTGATCAGCGTGTTGCCGTTCGGCAGCCGCTGACAGCTCCCCCGGAGCCGGGAGAAGAGCTCGTCGTGGCGGAAGCGCCACACGACCTTCCGGGCCAGGGGATCGAGCTCGACCACCTCCGAGCGCTCGAGCCCGTTGTTGAAGATCAGGATGTTTCCGCCGTCGAGCAGGGTCGGGTGGTGCTGGTAGATCAGGTTGGACGGTCCCCACGCCCAGAGGATCTCACGGCGCTCGGGATCCGCGATCAGGACGGTGCTGAGGGTGCGCGACGACAGCAGGACGTTGCCGGCGCGGTAGAGCGGAGAACGGTCCGCGAGGCGCCCGTCGAAGACCTCCACGTGATTGGTGTGGAGGATGTCGATCGCCGTCCGGGCGGGGTCGATCGGTTGCTCGTGGACGTCGGGGAGCAGGAACGCGTAGGGGGAGTCCAGGACCAGGTCGAGGACGGAGATCCTGTCGATCGGTTCCCCGTCCGGCGACAGCACGGTGATGTAGTCCACGGTCGTCGGGATCTCCGGATGGATCTCGGGCCGGATCTCCTGGGAGCGGTCGAGCACGTGGATCCTGCCCTGTCCGTCCACCGACAGATCGTGGTGGAACGTCCCCGTGCGCGACCAGACCAGCCGCGATCGGGCGTCCAGGCGGAGCAACCGTTCGTCCTTGACCAGGGCGAGCAGGTCCCCGCCGGGCAGGAGCTCCACGTGTTGCCAGGGTCCGGAGCGGGCCTGCCATTCATGGCCGACGGCTCCCTCCATGTCGAGCAGGAACGCCCGCGGCCGGAGGCGCGAGCTGAAGAGGTTCCAGCCGGGGGAGGTGCGTTTCGGTCGGTGTTCGAACACCCCCGAACGCTCCGCGTGGGCGTCCGGGCTCCCGCCGAGGTAGGGCAGGGACTCCAGTGCTGCCCGGGCGCCGGCCACCGGGCTGGCGATCTCTTCCTCGGGCCCCGAGGCCTCGACGAAGCCCGTGTGGATCGCCAGGCCCTTGGCCAGGTCGTACGGGAAGATCTGGTCGCGGTGGGCCAGATAACCCCAGGCGAAGGCGGCGGCCAGGGTCAGCAGACACGCAGTCACGAGAAACGTCCGTCGCATGGTCAGCCCAACAACCGGGCGCCCCCGCGGGCTTCCCGGAGCCGGCGTCGGGGCCGGCTCGCCCCGGTGGCGCCGCCGAGCCGCGGGATCTTGCGCATGCCGTCGACCAGCGTCAGAGAGCCGGCCCGGTTCAGCGTGTGGGTGGCGAGGAGGTCCGGGCGCCACCGCGGCTCGATCCGGGAGACCGGCTCCTCCCGGTAGCCGGACGGGTCGAGCCGCAAGACGCGCTGGATCGCGACGGCCGATCCGTACCGCCCGGAACAGTCCTGGGCGGGCCGGTAGAGGTCTCCTCCCCACCGGAAGAGCGCTCCCGCCGGCCGGGCGTGGCGGGCGTCGGACACCACCGGGTTGCGCGGGTGCGGCGTCCACGGTCCGAGGGGCGTCGCCGCCGAGAACAGGTGGAGCTCGTCGTGGCAGTGGGCCGTGCCGGGCTCGGCCAGGTTGGCGAACATCCACCAGCGGTCCCCCTCCCGGTGGAGCGTCGCGTCGACCGCCCGGACGCCGTCGAGGAGCACCGCCTCGGGCTCCCACTCGCCGGGGAACGACCGACAGCGCAGGAGCTCGATCCTGCCCGCCTCGGCGCTCTCCGGGACCATGAAGAGCTCCTCGCGCCAGCGGAAGACGAAGGGGTAGGAGAGGTGATGCGGCCGCTCCAGCACCGGGGCCGGTTCGGTCCACCGGCCGTCCTCGGCCAGCTCCAGCACCGCGATCCGGCCGCGCCGCTCACGGAACAGGTACTCCTCCAGAAAGATGAAGTACCGGCCTCCCTGCCGGACGGGGAAGGGGTCCGCCCAGAACCGGTCCCGGGGCGGCAGGATCGGGCGGAAGCGGAAGAGCTCGGGGGGCGCCGGCCGCCCCGACTCCTCGCCGTCGAACGCGAAGGCCGGGAACCACTGGTTGCGGGTCAGGCGGTCGGTGAGCCACTCCCGGCCGGTCCTGGTCGCGAAGCGGGCGAGGAGCGGCGCCGCGCGACGGTTGGTGGGCTTGCGGTAGAGCGGGCCGGAGTAGGGGTGGAAGTCCGTCTCCTCGGGCTCGGCGGCGGCGCCCGCGGCGGGGTCCCCGGTGGTCGCCAGCGCCTCCAGGCAGCGGCCGACGAAGGCGCTCGATTTCCAGTAGACGTGGCAGCGGTTGCGGTGCACCGAGCGCCGGTCGGTGGGGGACCAGGAGCGGTAGATCACCCGGCCGGCGTCCAGCCGTTCGGTGAGCACCTGGAGCATCGAGCCGGTGACCGGACGGTCCTCCATCACCTCCCAGAACCCGGGTGGACCGCCGCGGATCACCCGGTTGTCGTCGTGGTGGTAGGACCACACGCCGTGGCGTGCGATCCCGAGCGCTCCGCCGCGGAGGATCCGGAAGCCGAAGCGCAGGGCCACGTCCAGGTCGTGGGCGCGGATCGCGTCGAGGGCGTCGTCGGAGAAGTGGTCCGAATGGGCCGTCCTCCGGGGCTCCACCCGCACCACCGGGACGCCGGCCAGCAGGTCGTCCAGGGGGACACGGACGAACGGGTCGGTCCGTTCGGGGGCCAGCTCGGAGGCCCGTTCGGAGGCCAGACGGCGGTCGAGGCGGGAGTAGAGCGCGTAGAGCCAGTGGCTCCGCCGTCGCCAGACCCTCCGCAGCCGACCGGGGCGGTCCTCCGGAGCGCCGCCGGCCATCACCACCAGCGCCAGGGTGGCGTCCGGCCCCCGCTGGACCGACTCGATCACCCGGTGAACCCATGCCGGGGCGCTCCAGCCGTCCAGCAGGACGCCGACTCTCGCGGGGGCCTCGCCCGTCATCCGCCGGCTCGTCCGAAGTCCAGGATCGCCTCCACCACCTCCGCCTGCTCGGCCTCGGTCATGGAGTTGTAGAAGGGCAGGCGCAGCAGCCGATCGCTCACGTCCTCGGTCACCGGACAGTCCCCGGGGCGTCCTCCGTACCGCCGGCCCATCGCGGAGAGATGGAGCGGCAGGTAGTGGAACACGCTCAGGATGCCCCGTCCCTTCAGGTGGTCGATGAGCTCCGTCCGCTCGGCGAGGGACGGGAGCAGGAGGTAGAACAGGTGGTGGGTCTGGTCGCAGTGCTCCGGCACGGTCGGGAGGCTGGCGCCGCGCCCGGCCGCCCAGCCGGCCAGCCGGTCCCGGTACGTCCGCCAGATCTCCTCCCGGCGGGTCCGGATCCGCTCCCGCTCCTCGAGCTGGGCGAAGAGGACCGCGGCCAGCAGGTCCGAAGGCAGGTAGCTCGATCCCACGTCCACCCAGGTGTACTTGTCCACCTCGCCGCGGAAGAACCGGCTACGGTCGGTCCCCTTCTCGCGGAGGATCTCGGACCGCTCGGTCAGTGACGGCTCGTTGATCACCAGGGCTCCGCCCTCCCCGCAGGTGAAGTTCTTCGTCTCGTGGAAGCTCAGGGTGGCGAGGCTCCCGAGGGTGCCGAGCGGACGGCCCCGGTAGCGGCCGAAGAGGCCGTGGGCGTTGTCCTCGATCACCGCCAGCCCGTGCCGCCGCGCCAGATCGAGGATCGGGTCCATCTCGCAGGCGACGCCTCCGTAGTGGACCACCACGATCGCCCGGGTCCGCGGCGTGACGGCGGCCTCGAGCAGGGTCTCGTCCAGGTTCAGGGTGTCCGGACGCACGTCGACGAACACCGGCCGGGCGCCGTGGAGGACGAAGGCGTTCACCGAGGTGACGAAGCTGAACGACGGCACGATCACCTCGTCGCCGGGCTCCAGATCGAGCAGCAACGCGGTCATCTCGAGGGCGTGGGTGCACGAGGTGGTGAGCAACACCTTGGCGGCCCCCAGCTCCTTCCGGAGCAGCTCCTGGCAGCGCTCGGTCCAGGGGCCGTCGCCCGAGTAGTGGTCGGAGGCCAGGGCCTCGGCGAAGTACTCGCCCTCGCGGCCGACCGGCGCGGGCCGGTTGAAGGGGATGCGCCAGGCCACGGCTCAGGGCCTCCCTTCCCGGGGGCGGTCCCGAGCCGGAGCTCGGAGCGGCCCCAGAGTCTGGGAGATCCGGCGGAGCACCCGGTCGGCGGCGGCCTCCTCCTCGCCCTCGAGCTGGACGCGGGTCAACAGGAGGACGCCGTCACCGGTGAGCACCAGCGAGCCTTCGCCGGGGCGGACCTCCACCACCCGCCCGGGAATCCGGCCCC
>JASFUJ010000318.1:0-5080 GCA_050050355.1 Acidobacteriota bacterium | reverse complement strand
CCGCGCAGCCGTCCCGAACCGGGAGTTTCCATCTCGGGGACTGGCGGGTCCGGCCGAGCCTGAACGCCCTGGAGCGCGGGGGCGAGCGGGTGCGGCTGGAGCCGAAGGTGATGGACGTCCTCTGCTTCCTGGCGGAGGAGCCGGGCCGGGTGCGTTCCAAGGACGAGATCCTGGAGGCGGTCTGGCAGCGGCCCCACGTCACCGAGTCGGTGCTGACCCGGGCGGTGGCCGAGCTGCGCAAGGCCCTGGGGGACGAGGCGGCGGCGCCGGAGTACATCGAGACGGTGCCCCGGCGCGGCTATCGGCTGTTGGCGCCGGTCCGGCCGGCGTCCGGAGACGACCCGGCGGCGCCGGGGGGCGCGAGCTCCCGGTGGCTCCGGCTCTCGGCGCTCGCTCCGCTGGTCCTGGCCGCGGTGGCCCTCGTGGCCGGAGCCACCTTCCTGTTGCGCGGGGAGGCCGCCGATTCCGGGGCTTCCCGGGACGCCCGGTCCGGGCAGCCGATCGGTCCGGTTCCGCGGGCCCGTCACACCCAGCTGACGGCGACGCCCGAGACCGAGGCCTTCCCCGAGCTCGCGCCCGACGGCCGGAGCCTGGTCTACGCCTCGGACGCCAGCGGTCACTTCGAGCTCTACCTGCTGCAGACGGGGAGCCGGACCGGAGCCGATCGCGGCTCGAGCCTGGACGCGGCGAGCCGGCCGGTGCGGCTCACCGACGACGGCGCGGACAACGTCCAGCCCGCCTTCTCGCCGGACGGCCGGTGGATCGCGTACCACTCCGTGGGCCGGGGCGGCGTCTGGCTCATTCCGGCGCTCGGCGGCGAGCCCCGCCAGGTGTCGTCGTTCGGCTCGGACCCGGTCTGGACGCCGGACGGGGAGCGGATCGTCTTCCAGAGCGGCGAGCTGACGGTCGTCTCCCTCGACACCTTCCCCGCCTTCCCGCCGTCCACCCTCTGGGAGGTGGACGTGGAGGCCGGCGAGCCCCGGCGGCTCACGGAGGACGGCCGGCCCCCCGGCGGCCACGGCGCCCCGACGGTCTCGCCGGACGGCCGCTGGATCGCCTTTTCGGCGTTCGACGTGGGGGTCTGGACCCTGTGGGTGATGCCGGCCGCCGGAGGCGGCGGTCCGGACGAGGGTCCTCGTCGGATCGGGGGCCTCGTGCGGCCGGCCGACCCGGTGTTCTCCCCGGACGGCCGCGCCCTGTACGCGGCCGACGTGGTCTCCAGCTACCGGCTCGCCCGCATCCCGTTCGACCCGCAGACCGGCACCGCAACCGGTCCTCCCGAGACCCTCTCCGGGATCACCGGCCGGCACCTGGCCGTCTCCCCGGACGGGAGCGCTCTCGCCGTCAGCCGGCTCGTGATGACCAGCGACCTGTGGGGGGTGCCGGTCGATCCGGCCTCCGGGCGCGCCGTGGGCCCCGAGACTCCGCTCACCCGGGACACGAGCGTGCGCACCAGCGCGCCGAGCTTCTCGCCGGACGGCTCCCGCCTGAGCTACGGCACGAAGCGCGCCGGCCTGGACCCGGAGATCTGGGTCATGGAATCGGACGGACGCGGTGCCCGGCAACTGGTCGGGCCGACGCCGGGTGCGTTCCACTCGTACTGGCTGACCGACGGCCGGATCGCCTTCGGCGCGTTCGTCCGGGGCGGTCGGGAGCTCCGGGCGATCGATCCGGACACGCGGCGGGTGGAACGCCTGGGCCTGGTCCCGTTCGGCTGGAGCGCGCCGGTGGTGGAGCGGCGAGGGCGCCGGATCGCCTTCCACCGCTCCGACGGCCGGGGCGGCTCGGACGTCTGGGTGCAGCGGCTGGACCGGCCGGACCGCTCCGGCTCCGCGGAGAGGGAGCCGCCCCGGCGCGTCACCGCCGAGCGGGCGCCGGTGAGCTTCCCGGCGTTCTCGCCGGACGGGCGGTGGCTGGCGGTCGAGGTCCAGTATCCGGCGTCGAGCCAGCTCGCCGTCGTGCCGGTGGAAGGGGGCGAGCTGCGGTTCCTCACCTCCGGGCCGGGCCACCGGTGGTCCTACGCCTGGTCGCCGGACGGCCGGTGGGTGCTGTTCAGCGGGCTCCGCGACGGCCGCTGGAACCTCTACCGGGTGCCGTTCGCCGAGGCCCCTGGCGTGGTCGGAGCTGTCGGCGAGGCCACCGGCGGGCCCGAGCCCGTGACCACCCACGACGCCAGCCTCACCTCGTTCGTCCGCTACCCCGACTGGTCTCCCCGCGGCGATCTCGTCGCCTACGAGCGGCGGCAGACCACGGGGGACCTCTGGCTGGTGACCTTCGACGAGTGAGCAGTTGCCCGATTGACACCCGGCGGCCCCGGGTTTAGGGTGACCCAAAGCTTTACCCAAGGGGATCGAACGGGATCCGAAAGAGATCGACCCCCCGCGTCACTCGCGGGTACGGGAGGCACGGAGCCTCCACGGGAGCGCGTGTCAGTGGATCGAGAACGTCACGACCTGGTGGTGGTCGGGGCCGGGCCGGCCGGCCTGTCGGCGGCGGGGCACGCCCGGGAGGAGGGGCTGTCGTGCGTGCTGCTGGAGCGTACCGAGCACCTGGCGGACACGGTCTTCCGGTACCAGAAGCGCAAGCACGTGATGGCGGAGCCGGGGCTGATCCCGCTCCGGAGCCCGCTGGGGTTCGAGGCCGGCTCCCGGGAGGCGGTGCTGGCCGCCTGGGAGCGCTTCGCCGCGGAGCGCGACCTGGACGTCCGCTTCCGGCACGAGGTGACCGCCGTCGAGAAGGAGGCTCCGGACGGCGGCTTCCTCGTCCGCACCGCCGCCGGCGCCGCCTTCGCCGCACCGCACGTGGTCCTCGCCCTCGGCACCCAGGGCAACCCGCGCAAGCTCGGCGTTCCCGGGGAGGACCTCCCCCACGTCACCGACCGGCTGGTCGACCCGGCCGAGCACCGGGACCGGGACGTGGTCGTGGTCGGGGCCGGCGATTCGGCCCTGGAGGTGGCCCTCGCCCTGTGCGAGGCGAACCGGGTCTCCCTGGTGGTCCGCAAGCCGGAGATCGTCCGGGCCAAGGAGGCGCTGGAGCGCGAGGCCCTGCAGCGCCAGGCGGCCGGCGAGCTGACGATCCACTTCTCCACCACGGTCGAGCGGGTGGAGGAGGGGGCGATCGTCCTGGCCTCGCCGGACGGAGTGCTGGAGCAGCCGGCGGACCTGGTGATCGCCAAGATCGGCACCTACCCGCCGCGGGCGTTCCTGGAGGGCCTGGGGATCGAGCTCACCGGCCCGGGCCGGGAAGCGCCGCCGAAGCTGGGCCGGGGCTACGAGTCCTCGGTGCCGGGGCTCCACCTGATCGGCGCCGTCTCCGGGCGGGACCTGATCAAGCTCGGCATCAACCAGGGCTACGAGGTCGTGGAGCACATCCTCGGCCGGGACGTGGAGCCGGCCGACGAGGAGGTCCTGCGCGAGCGGCTGCCGTGGTGGGGTGGCCGGGTGCGCGACCGGATCGCCGAGGTGGCGGACGAGATCCCGCTGTTCCAGGGGGCCAGCCAGGACCAGCTTCGGGAGATGTTCCTGTCGGTGCGACCGCTCGAGGTGCCGCCGGGCGAGACCGTCATCCGCCAGAACGACTACACCGACAGCGTCTTCCTGATCCGGGAGGGAGAGGTGGACGTCTCCGCCGTGCCCGAGGGGAGCGAGGAGGAGCGCCACCTGGCGACGCTCCGACCGGGCAACTTCTTCGGCGAGATGAGCCTGATCTCCGGCCGGCGCCGGAACGCCACCGCCACCGCCAGGACGCCCGCCCGCCTGCTGGAGGTGCCGCGCAAGGCGATGCTCAAGCTGCTCACCACCGCACCGGAGGTCAAGGAGTCCGTCGACCGGATCTTCATGATCCGTGCCTTCCAGGGCTACCTCTTCCCGGGGGTCCCGGAGCACCTGCTCTGGGAGGTGGTGGGGAAGGCCGAGCAGGTCCGGCTGGAGCGGGACCGGGTGATCTTCGAGGAGGGGGACGAGGGGGACGCCTTCTACCTGATCCGGAGCGGCCAGGTGAAGATCTCCAAGCGCTCGGCGGAGGCGGGCGGGCGGGAGATCGTCCTCTCCTACCTGGTGGCGGGGAACTTCTTCGGCGAGACGGCGCTGCTCTCCGGCGACCGCCGCACGGCCACCGTGACCACCATCTTCCCCACCGAGCTGATCCGCCTCGCCCGGGCGGACTTCGAGCATTTCCTGGAGCGCCACCCGGAGCTTCGCGCCCAGGTCGAGACCAAGCTCGAGGAGCGCCGCGTGGCGTCGCTGATCGCCGAGGCGACCCCGGGGGCGGGCAACGTCCTCTCCGAGCTGATCCGCGAAGAGGTGGTCATGGGCACGGACGCCCTGATCATCGACAACCACAAGTGCATCCGCTGCGGCAACTGCATCGCCGCCTGCGAGGGGGTCCACGACGACGGTCAGGCCCGGCTGTCGCTCACCGGCATCAGCTTCTACAACCTGCTCGCCCCCAACTCCTGCTGGCAGTGCGAGGACCCCCTGTGCATGCTCGACTGCCCGCCGGACGCCATCGTCCGCGACCCGTCGGGCGAGGTCTACATCAAGTCCAACTGCATCGGCTGCGGCAACTGCGAGGCCAACTGCCCCTACGGCAACATCTTCATGGTCCACCCGCGGCCGGAGCCGTCGTTGTGGGAGTGGGTCGGGTCGATATTCGGCTTCGGCGGGGACGGGAGCGGAGAGGGGCGGGCGGACGAGCCGGCCGACGGCGGCTCGGATCAGGCGCTGGCGGTCAAGTGCGACCTGTGCCGCGACCTGGGGAACGACCCAGCCTGCGTGCGGAGCTGCCCGACGGCGGCGGCGATCCGCCTCGGCCCGGAGGAGTACCGGCAGACCCTCGAAGAGCTGGTGGTCCGGCGGGGGGAGGTGTGACCGCGCCGTGTTCCTGACCACTCCCAGGAGTGTGCGCTGGCGCTGGATCGGCGCGGGGCTGGCCGTGGCGCTCGCCGCCTCCTACCTCTGGTACCTGCGCACGGCCGAGCACACCCACGGCGGTACCGGATGGGGCCTGGCCTACGGCGTGGCCGCCGCGGCCCTGGTGGTGCTGCTCACCCTCTTCGGCTGGCGGAAGCGCGCCTACCGCT
>JASFUJ010000317.1:0-5091 GCA_050050355.1 Acidobacteriota bacterium | reverse complement strand
AGGCCGACGGCGAGGTGGTGACGATGGCGGTGTCCGCCAGATCGCAGGCCAGGTACTTCGGGTCGTAGGGGTTGTCCACCGCCGGATCGAAGCCCGGCGGCAGGACGATCCGCCGCATGAAGATGTCCGACGGGCCGCCCTGGCGCAGCAGGCCGTCCTTGTACAGGATGATGGCCGAGGTCATGCCGTAGGTCGCGTTGGCGGCGGCCGCTTCGGCGATCTTGTATCCCGGCTGGACCACCAGGCTCGGCCGGCGGCCGATGGAGGTCTGGTACTGGTACTCGTCCTTGTCGTTGAGGATGAGCGGCAGGAGCGTCGGGTTCTCCGGATCGCTCAGGGGATCGGTCTCCGGCATGTTCAGCATCGTGCCCGGGGCGGCGATGTCCGGCGTGAACATGTCGAAGCTGTGGTACATCGTGTCCTTGCCGATGTCGAGCGGCTCGATGTCGGTGTGGCCGGCGCCGAGACCTTTGGTCTCCTCGTACGCCAGAACCACCCACGCGCTCTTCGTGCCGTCCGCCCTGGTGTAGCCCTCGAGCATCAGCCGCGTGCGCGACGAGCCGATCTGCCCGTTGAGCAGGCGGCCGTCCTCGGTGACGCAGATGTTCTTGACCGCACCCTGGGAGTTGGTCCACTGGAAGACGTCGGCGCAGAAGTCGGCCACGCCGTTGCCGTCGAAGTCCTCGAAGCAGAACCCGGGGTGCGGGTTGCCGTCCTGGTCGACCCGATCGGCCAGGCAGTTGTAGTTGTCGGTGAGCCGGACCGGCATGGCCATGCGCTCGTAGACCTTCGGCTTGTTGCTGTCCAGCACCGACGGATCGAGCGTCGGGTTGCCGTCCGGGTCCTGCATGACGTCGAAGTCGTCCCAGCCGATGTGGGTGTACCAGATGTCGGTCTTGTGGTTGACGGTGGCGCCGCTCCAGCCGATGCCGGGGCCCTCACCGTAGCCGGGGCGCAGGCCCTCGGGGTCCTCCTGCCAGGCCAGCACGAAGCCGGCGCCCTCGACCCCGTCCATGGCCAGGTAGTAGGCGTCCCGCTTGCCGGAGGTGATCCGCTCGGCCTTGCGCCAGAGGACGCCCCACTGGAGGACGCCGGTCTGCGGGTTGACCACCTGCTGCAGGGTGCCGCGAGCCGTCCAGACGCAACTGAAGGGGATCTCGCCCACCTCGGCGAAGGGGTACGTGCCGTGGTGCATCCACTCGGCGTAGTCGATGGAGCCCTGGTTGCCGGCCACGTCGAACAGGTCGGGGTAGAGCGGGTCGTCCAGCTCGCCGTTGCCGTCCACGTCGGTGTCGGCCTTGACGCTGTACCGGGGCGAGCCCTGGGAGCAGTACTTGCTGGTCCAGGCGACGAGGATCTTGTTGCCGGCGATGGAGTGCATCACCTCCGGCACGTCGCCCGGGTACTCGATGCCGTTCTCGAGGGTGAACGAGGTCTCGAGGGCGGACTCGGAGAGGTTCCGCTCCTTCCAGGTCTTGCCGTCGTCCAGGGAGAACGCCGCGAAGGCGTCCCGCCGGACCTCGGGACCGATCTCGACCCCCGACCTGGTGCCGAGCGTCGCCGCCTTGTAGGCACCCACCGGGATCTCGTCGAAGTAGCTCGAGATGAGCGGCTTGGCGTACTCGCGGGTCTCGATCAGCTCGTCGGGCTGATTGTCGCCGTCCCGGTCGGCGTAGTACTCGAGCAGCACCGGCTCGCCGTTCCGGCCGGCCGCCGGAACGTAGAACTGCATCATGCTGAGCTGGGCGTCCTCGGACTCCATGTCGGGAGTCCTGGAGACCGGGTGGCGGAACATGGGACCGTCGTCGGCGCGCACCGACCACGGTACGGCCACGCTCACGACGAGCGCGAGACCGCAGACGAGGCAGACCGGCCACCAGCGGCCCGTCCGGCGTGTGGAGCTTCCTGACGTGTGATGACGCATGATGCAACCCCCTCGATTTGATCGACCCGGTTTCGGATCCCGGGGTGGCGACCGTCCGTCGCCGCGTGGTCGTGTTGGCGGTGTCCGCCGATGTCGAGGGGCGGATAGGGCAACCGGCGTGCCACGGGAGACGGCGGGGAACGGTCACGCCAAGTCACTGAAGAGAAAAGACTTGAATTCCTCTGCCACCCACTCGGGTGGCAGGCGCGCACCTGCCAGCGCCGGCAGGACTCTGCCGGGCGAGCTGCCATCGGTGTCAGAAATAGCCCGTCATCAATGGCAGATGGAGGGGCCGGATCGCCAAAAACGGCAGGCGCAGTGTGTCAACCGGGTCAGACGGAGCACTCGGGAGCTGGCGGGAGCCGGCCGAGCAGCGAGCGAAGCGACCCACCTCACCGCTCGTAGATCACGAGCTCCACCCCGGTCGGGGGGTCGACGATCTTCAGCCGATCTCCGTCCGGCCACGAGATCTCGAGGGCCTCCGGCGCGTCGGCGCCGGAGAACAGCACCGCCCGGTCGCTCGACGACTGGTAGCTGTCGCCGGCGGTGATCCAGCGGCGGCGGCGAATCTCTCCGGCCACCAGGTCGATCCGCGCACCGACGGCCTCCCGGTTCGCTCCGCCGCTCTCTCCACCGCCCCGCAGCCGGACGCCGAAGGCGCCGCCGGCGTACCCCGGCAGCTCGCTCGCCAGGAGCTGGAACGGCCCGCCGTTGTTGACGATCCCCAGGTCGGGGTCGCCGTCCCGGTCGGCGTCGGCCACGGCCAGGCCCCGGCCGACCTTCGGGTCCCGTTCGAGGAACGGGCACCGGAGCTCGCTGAAGCGGCCCCGGCCGTCCCCCAGGAGGATCAGGTCCCGCTGGGCGTAGGTGACGTTCGGTCGCCGGGGCTGGAAGAAGATGTGGCCGTTGGCGGTGTAGGTGTCCAGGTCGCCGTCGCCGTCCAGATCGGCCGCCACCATGCCGAAGCCGAGCAGGTTGAACGAGGGCACCCCGAAGCCGGAGGCGGCCGAGGCGTCGGCGAACTGCATCTGACCGAGGTTCTCGTAGTAGGTGTTGGTCTCGACGTCGAAGTTGGTGATGGCCAGGTCGGCGTCCCCGTCGTGGTCGAAGTCGGCCGTCACCACGCCCATCCCGGCCTCCGGCTTGCCGTCCATGTTGACCGCGGTGCCGGAGAGCAGGGACAGGTCCTCGAACGAGACGCCGTCCTCCGCGCCGGCCGCCCCCCGCCGGCCCCGGTTGCGGAACAGGAAGTTGATGGTCTCGTCGTTGGCCACGTAGAGGTCCGGAAACAGGTCCCCGTCCAGGTCGGTGAACTGGACCCCGAGGCCCCGGCCGTTCGCCGCCGACAGGCCGGCGGCGGCGGTGGCGTCCTCGAACGTGACGTCCCCCCGCTCCAGCCGGTTCAGGAAGAACCGGTCGGTCGCCCCCTCGAACATCGCCGGATCGCAGTAGAGCCGCCTGCCGGTCTCCGGGTCCTCGCACCGGGTGTCGGCGGCCACGTCGTAGATCACGTACCGGGAGAGGTAGAGGTCCAGGTCCCCGTCCAGGTCGGCGTCGGCGTACGCCCCGGACGAGCTCCAGCCGTCCGTGCCGACCCCGACCCGGGCGGTGGCCTCCTCGAAGGTGCCGTCCCCGCGGTTCAGGTAGAAGACGTCGGGGCCGTAGTTGGTGACCAGCAGGTCCGGGTCGCCGTCCCCGTCCACGTCCGCCGCCACGGCGCCCATGCCGTAGCCCCGGTCGCCGACCCCGGCGGCCCCGGTCACCTCCTCGAAGGCGATCGGGCCTTCCCCGCGGCCGGGGCCGAGGTTGCGGAACAGGCGGTTGCCGGCGCCCGCCGGCCGGGGGTCGCGCGGCGGGAAGGGGCCGGACTGGACCAGGTAGAGGTCGAGCCATCCGTCACCGTCGTAGTCGAGCCAGGCGAGGCCGGCCCCCATGGTCTCCACCAGGTGACGCTCCGGGGTGGTGCCCCGGTCGTGGACGAAGTCCAGTCCGACCGCGTGCGCCACATCGTGGAGCCGGCAGGCCGGGCTGGACGCCTCCGCGGCGTCCTCCTGCGCCGCCGCGGGCAGACCGAGGGTGCAGGCGAGGATCCCCACGACGAGGCTCCACCGTTCAGCGACCATCATCAACCTCCCGCGCCAGCAAGCGGGCCTCGGCCAGGAGCCGGCGCAGGTCCTCCCGGTCGGGGGCCCGGGAGACCGCCTTCTCCAGCGCCTCGACGGCTCCCTGGAAATCGCCGCCGGTGGCCCGGATGCGCGCCAGGGCCTCCAGCGTGCCGGCGGTCTCCGGCAGCTCGACGACGATGCGCTCCGCCTCGTCCAGCCGCCGGGCCTCGAACAGCTCCCGGGCGCGGGCCAGGCGGGCCTCGACCAGGAACCCTTCGCGGGTCTCCTCCTGCTGGGCCTCGTAGATCTCCCGGTAGACCGCCAGGTGCTCGGCCGCCGCCTCCCGCTCCCCGAGCCGGACGAGCGCCTGCCCCAGCCCCCAGCGGGCGTGGGGGCTCTGCGGCGCCATCTCCACCACCTCCCGGTAGGCCGTCACGGCGCGCTCGGTGGCTCCGGACCGATCGAGGGCCCGGGCGAGGTCCAGGCGGGCGTCGAAGGCCTCCGGCCGCAGCTCGGCCGCTCGCTCCAGGGCGCCCAGCGCGTCGGCGGGCCGGCCGAGGAACAGCAGCAGGCGGCCGAGCTGGTGGTGGGCCAGGAACTCGGAGGGGGTGCCCGCGGAGCGCTCCGCCGCCCGCTGCAGAGTCTCCACCGCCGGCTCGAAGCGCTGCACCTCCCACTGGGAGGAGCCCAGGTAGAGCAGGGTGCCCAGATCGGCGCGACCGAGCGCGACCGCCCGCTCCAGGTGGTCGGCCGCCTCCGCGTAGCGGTCGCCGAGCGCCAGGGCCCGGCCCAGGAGCGCGTGGAGGTCCGCACGGCGGGCCTGGGGCGCGCCGCCCTCCACGGCCTCGAGCGCTCCCTCCAGAATCGTGACCGCATCCTCCGGCCGCTCCTCGGCCAGGGCCCGGCGGGCTTCCGCCACCGGATCGGCCGCCGCAGCCACCGGATCGGCCGGCGCCAGCGTGAACAGCATCGCGAGGAGGGGAAGGATCGGGAGGCGGGACATCGTGGAAGGCCGAGCCTATCGCATCCGTGGTACACTCCCCGCGCTCGTGAGCGGAGAGC
>JASFUJ010000316.1:0-5096 GCA_050050355.1 Acidobacteriota bacterium | reverse complement strand
GCGGCTGGGCAAGACCATGGTGCTGGTGACCCACGACCTGGGAGAGGCGTTCCGGCTGGCGGACCGGGTGGCGGTGATGCGGGCCGGGCGGGTGCTGCGGATCGGCACACCGGAGGAGCTGGCACGGGAGCCGGGGGACGGGTACGTCAGGGCGCTGCTGGAGGTGGGGGGATGGGGGTGAGCGCCTCGGCTCGTCGGCGGTTGGGTGGATGCCTCCGGCGAAGGTCGGCCGGGAGCGCTCCGGGAGGCCCCGGACCGCTCCAGAAGTCACCGCTCGCTGCCGCCCCCCCTTGGCCGCCTTCCCCTGCCCCTGACCCGGAGGAGGGGGAGGGCCGGGGTGAGGGGAAGCTCCGGGGCCGGTCGGTGGGGCCGGGGCTCGTCCCCGGCCGCCTCGTTCTCCTCCTGGCCACGTGGGCGGTGCTCCTGGTGGGAGGCAGCGCCGTTTCCGCGCAGGAACCCGTCGTCGTCGGCTCGAAGAACTTCGAGGAGAGCCGGCTGCTGGCGGAGATGTTCGCCCTGGTGATCGAGGAGCGGACCGGGTTGCCGGTGGAGCGGCGCCTGAACCTGGCGGGGACGCAGGTCTGCTTCGAGGCGCTGCGCTCGGGGGCGGTGGATCTGTACCCGGAGTACACGGGCACCGGGCTGGCCTCGATCCTCGGCGAGGAGCCGTCCGGGGACGCGGCGGCGACGCTGGCGCGGGTGCGGCGGGTGTTCCTGGAACGGTGGGATCTGCACTGGCTGGCGCCGCTCGGCTTCGAGAACGCCTACGAGCTGGCGGTGCGGCAGGACCTCGCCCGGCGCGAGGGTCTGGCGACGATCTCCGATCTGGTGCCGCTCGCCCCGGAGCTGGCCGCCGGGTTCGGGTACGAGTTCTCGGAGCGCCCGGACGGCCTCCCGGGGCTGGCGGAGACCTACGGCCTGGAGCTGGGGTCGGTGCAGCGGATGCAGCAGACACTGAAGTACCAGGCGGCGGCCGCGGGCGAGATCCAGGTGCTGGACGTGTACACCACCGACGGACGGCTGTTGACCTACGACCTGGTGGTGCTGGAGGACGACCGGGGGTTCTTCCCCCCGTACGCCGCGGCGCCGCTGGTCCGGGGCGAGCTCCTGGAACGCCACCCGGAGGTGGCGGCCGCCCTGTCGCTCCTGGCGGGAGCGCTGGACGAGGAGCGCATGCGCGGGCTGAACCTGCGCCTCCAGGAGGAGGGAGAGGATCCGCGACGGGTGGCCCGGGACGCGCTCGCCGCCCTCGGCCTGGCCGGGGGGCCGGCCGTGGGCGAGACCGCGGCGCCGGACGACGCATCGTTCGCCGCCTACCTCTGGCACCGCCGCCGGCGACTCGCGCGGCACACCCTGGAGCACCTGGCCCTCGCCGGCGCCGGCCTCGTGCTCGGCGCCTTGCTGGCGATCCCGCTCGGGCTGGCGCTCGAGCGGCGGCGCAGGGTCGCCGAGGTGGTGATCCGGGCTTTCGGCGTGACCCAGACCGTCCCGTCCCTCGCCCTCCTGGCCTTCATGATCCCGCTGCTGGGGGTCGGTCGGGTGCCGGCGATCGCGGCGCTCTGGATCTACTCCCTCTTCCCCATCCTGCGCAACACCTACACCGGGGTGCGCGACGCCGACCCCCGGGCGGTGGAGTCGGCCACCGCGCTGGGGATGACCCCGCGCCAGGTGCTCGCGAAGGTGCGCCTGCCGCTGGCCGCGCCGGTGATCATGGCCGGCGTGCGCACGGCGGCGGTGCTCACGGTCGGAACGGCGACCCTGGCCGCGTTCATCGGCGCCGGCGGCCTGGGGGATCCGATCGTCACCGGCCTCCAGCTCGCCGACACCCGGATGATCCTCTCCGGAGCGGTGCCCGCCGCCCTGCTGGCCGTCGTGGTCGACCTGGCCCTGGCCGGGATCGAGCGGCTGGTGGCGCCGGCCGGCATGGGCTGAGTCGGCAGGGTCCGGGAGCGGACGGTAGGATGAGCCCATCATGACCGGCCCGAGCCAGACCCCCCGGACCAGCCGCCGTATCGCCATCGACCGCTACCGGGACGGACGGGAGGCCCACGGCTTCCGGGAGGAGCTCCGCGCCTCCCTGTCCGAGACCCCGCGGCGGATCCCCTCCCGGTTCTTCTACGACGACGAGGGCTCCGCGCTGTTCGAGGAGATCTGCGTCCAGCCCGAGTACTACCCCACCCGCACCGAGCGCGCCATCCTCGAAGAGCACGCCGCCCACATCGTCCAGGTGAGCGGCGCCGAGGAGCTGGTGGAGCTGGGCTCCGGGGCGGCGACCAAGACCGAGATCCTGCTGGACGCCATGGACGCCGCCGGCCAGCTCCGCCTGTACGTGCCCTTCGACGTCAGCGAGGTGATGGTCGAGCGCGTGGCCGAGCGGCTGGTGGCCCGGTATCCGGAGCTCCGGGTCCACGGCGTGGTGGGGGACTTCATCGCGCACCTGGGCAGCATCCCGGAGGGAGGCCGCCGCCTGGCGGTCCTGCTCGGCGGCACCATCGGCAACTTCGTGCCCCGGGAGGGGCGCGAGTTCCTCGGGCGGGTCGGCCGCCGGCTCTCCTCCGGCGACCACTTCCTCCTCGGCACCGACCTGATCAAGGACGCGGCCACCCTGGAAGCGGCCTACAACGACGCCCGGGGGGTGACGGCGGCGTTCAACCTGAACATCCTCCGGGTGGTCAACGACCTGACCGGCGGCGACTTCGACCTGGACGCCTTCCGCCACCGGGCCTTCTGGAACGCCGCCGACCACCGCATCGAGATGCGCCTCGTCTCCCTCCGGAGCCAGCGCGTGACCCTCCCCGAGCTCGGCCTGGCCCTGGACTTCGACGCGGGCGAGGAGATCCTGACCGAGATCAGCACCAAGTACGACCGGGAGAAGGTGGAGACCCTCCTGGGCGGCGCGAACCTGGAGCTCGTCGGCTGGTACACGGACCCCGGCGAGCGGTTCGCCCTCTCGCTGTCCCGGAAGGGCTGAGACGGGACCAACCCCGCGCAGCCACCCACCCGTTGGTACGGCGCGAGAACCACCCGCTCCTGCTACGTTCGTCGAGGGATTCCCCCGACGCTCGAACGGCGAAAGGAGACCCGTCATGCGCCATCCCCGCCGCCCCGGATTCCGGACCCGTCAGATCCACCAGGGGGGCCATCCGGACCCGCACACCGGGTCCCTGTCGATGCCCATCTTCCAGACGTCGACGTTCGTGATGCGCGACGCCCAGCACGGCGCCGACCTCTTCTCCCACGACGCCGACGGGTACATCTACACCCGCCTCGGCAACCCCAACCACGCCGTCCTGGAATCGAAGATGGCCGACCTGGAGGGTGGCGAGGCCGCCCTCGCCACCGCGTCCGGGATGGGCGCCATCTCGGCCACCCTCCTGACCCTGCTCCAGGCCGGCGACCACGTGGTCTACGGCCGGGTGATCTACGGCTGCACCTTCTCGCTCCTCCACCACTCGCTGCCGCGCTTCGGCATCGCCACCACCTTCGTCGACTCCACCGACCCCCGGAAGGTGGCCGAGGCCATGCGGCCGGACACCCGCCTGGTCTTCCTCGAAACGCCGGCGAACCCGACCCTGGAGCTGGCCGACATCGAGGTGATCGCCCACGTCGCCCACGAGCACGGGGCGATCCTGGTGGTCGACAACACCTTCTGCACCCCCTACCTGCAGCGCCCCCTCGAGCTGGGCGCGGACCTGGTGGTGCACTCCGCCACCAAGTACCTGAACGGGCACGGCGACGTGATCGCCGGCTTCTCCGTCGGACCGGCCGACGCCATCCGTCGGATCCGCGAGGTCGGCCTCAAGGACGTGACCGGCGCGGTGCTCGGCCCGTTCGAGGCGTTCCTGACGCTGCGCGGCATGAAGACCCTCTCCTACCGGATGGACGCCCACTGCGCCAACGCGCTCGAGGTGGCCCGGTTCCTGGAGGACCACCCGATGGTCGAGCGGGTCATCTATCCCGGCCTGCCCAGCCACCCCCAGCACGAGCTCGCCCGGCGCCAGATGCGCGCCCCGGGCGGCATGGTCAGCTTCGAGGTCCGGGGAGGCCGCGCGGCCGGCGCCGCGGTGATCGACCACGTGAAGCTGATCTCCATCGCCGTCAGCCTGGGCGACATCGAGAGCCTGATCCAGCACCCGGCCTCCATGACTCACTCCACCTACACCCCCGAAGAGCTGGCCGAGGTGGGCATCCACGAAGGGCTGGTCCGGCTCTCGGTCGGCCTGGAGGATCCGGAGGACCTGATCGCCGACCTGGACCGGGCCCTGACGGCGGCGCGGCGCGAGCAGGCGGAGCGGATCGCGGTGGGTTGAAGGGAGAGCGCCGGCCACGCGGACATCCGCCGCGGGCTGGTAGACTCCTCCGGCAGTGGACGCCCCCCGGACGATCGGCAAGTACGAGATCCTGGAGCGCATCGGGCAGGGCGGTTTCGGACTCGTCTACAAGGGCCGGGACCCGTTCATCAAGCGCCTGGTGGCGGTCAAGCTCTGCACGTCGTCGGACGAGACGCTACGCAAGCGCTTCGTGCGCGAGGCGGAGATCGCCGGCAACCTCCACCATCGCTACATCGTCACCGTCTTCGAGTTCGGCTACGACGACGCCGGTCCGTTCCTGATCCAGGAGTACCTCCCGGGGGAGGACCTCGACCACAAGATCCAGCGGCGCGAGCCGCTCGACCAGGCCACCAGGCTCGGCTACCTGCTCCAGATCGCCCGGGCCCTGGACTACGCCCACAAGAAAGGGGTCCTCCACCGGGACGTCAAGCCCGGCAACGTCCGCGTGCTCGAGGACGGACGGATCAAGATCCTCGACTTCGGAATCGCGAAGCTCGCCGGTGCCGAGACCCAGCTCACCCGCACCGGGCGCGTGCTCGGAACCGCCGGGTACCTGTCCCCCGAGCAGCTCAAGGGAGAGGTGGTCGACGGCCGGAGCGACGTGTTCTCGTTCGGCGTCCTCGCCTACGAGCTCCTCGCCTACGAGCATCCGTTCCCGGGGACCACCATCTCGGAGCTCCTGGATCGGGTTGTGCACAGCGATCCCCGGCCCCTGCCGGTGATCCTGCCCGATTGCCCGGCGGAGATCGGCCTCATGGTCGCCCG
>JASFUJ010000315.1:0-5124 GCA_050050355.1 Acidobacteriota bacterium | reverse complement strand
TCAAGCAGGCGCTCGAGGACACCGCGCGGGAGCAGGGAGTCAGCGTCGCCACTCTCCTCGACGAGATCGTCGCGGCGTGGCTGCGCCGGGAGGCGCGCTCCGGAGACGACGAGGAGATCCAGCGCCGCCTCCACGCCGAGGCACGCTCCTCCTTCGGCACCCTCCGGGGCGGCGACGCCGATCTGGCCGAGCAGGCGAGCGAGAGGCTGAAGACCAGGCTCCGGAGGCGCCGTGCAGCCGACCGGCCTCATTGACACCGGGGCGCTCCTCGCCCTCCTCAATCCCCGCGACCGCTGGCACCCGGCCTGCGTCGAGGCGTTCGAGGCGCTGCGCCTCCCCCTGGCGACGACCGCCACGGTCCTCGCGGAGCTGTTCCACCTGGTCGGCGGCCATCCCCACAACGTCCAGGCCGCCTGGCGCCTGCTCCGGTCCGGCGCCGTGACCGTCCTTCCCATCGCCGACGCAGACCTGGCCGAGCTCGAGCGGCTGATGGATCGCTACGCCGACCGCCCGATGGACTTCGCAGACGCCACGCTCGTCCACCTCGCCGCGACCCACTCCCTGACGACGATCTTCACCGTCGACCACAGCGACTTCGAGACCTATCGCATCCCCGGCGGCCGGAGCTTCCGCGTGGTCCCCGACCGCCTATGACAGGGCATCGCTCGCGAGGCGGGAGAACGCCTTTCGCCGGTCCCCTCATCGTCGATCTCACCACCCGTCTCAGAGTAGACAGGATCATCGGTTTGGATTGGACACTCACCGAGTAAGGTCCAGCCGGCGGGGGTGAGGAGGTGTGCGAGTGGGTGGCGCCCGGCATGGCGACGTCTGCAACGCGTCGCGCTCCTCCGGCTCCGCGTATCGCTAGAGAATCTCGGCCAGCGAGGTGGCCGGGCTCCGATAGCCTGCTCGCATCATCACTGCGAGAAGGTCGTCCGCCTGACTCGCGGAGAGAGTCTCTCCGTCCACCAAACGCGCCAGAACGCCGAGGGTGCCGCTGACCTGGAATCCGCGACGACGAGGGGCGTCGCCTCTCGCGCCGGTGCAGACAACGCACGAAGACGACGGTGTCGTCTTCGACTTCGCGTCCGAAACGATGGTCACCGACGCGCAGACGGAAGCTCGCCGCTGCCTGACGTCACCTTCAGCCGTGTCGCCGACTGACGACGTAGCAGACAGATGAACCTTCAGGCGGACGCGACGGAGCTGTGACCCTCCGCCGCGCCCTGGACCGACGCAAAAGAGCAGACCCAATGCACCGATCTGAGGATCAGTGTGGCAAGACGCCGAACACCCCTTCCAAGGCCGTGTCTGGAGCATCCGGATTTCGCGTACTTGACCGCGTCCGCGCTGGCGTTGGCGAACCAGCCGTCGCGGTTCACGCTGGTGGAGGATCCGGACGTGGAGGAGGAGGTATACCTGGTGGTCTCCGGGTGCGGGGGTCGACAGGCCGAGCACGGGATGTTCCGCGGTCTGAACGAGGGTCTGCCCCACTCGTTGACGGAGCTGTTGACGGTGCTGGACGAGCTGCGGGTGCGGCCGCTGGCGCTGGCTCAGCTCCTGTGGTCGGTGGGGGACGAGACATTGGCGCGGCTGGGGAGGATTCTCTCCGAGCTGGCGGGAGGTGCGCTGTGCTCACCCTCACCCCGGCCCTCTCCCTGGGAGGGAGAGGGTGGCGATGGACGCGCCGGCCCTCTCCCTGGGAGGGAGAGGGTGGCGATGGACGCACCGGCCCTCTCCCCGGCCCAAGGAGAGGGAGACGAGCGGCCGTACCACTGTCCGCTGGCGGCCGGGATGCGGCGGCAGATCGATGAGGTGGCGGAGGCTCCGGTGGAGCCGTTGGTGCTGCGGCCGCGGCCCCGGCGGTTCGACGCGGCGGGGCGGCGGCTGGCGCGGGTCCACACCGTGCATCGGCCGGAGCAGGGCGTGTTGCGCCCGGTGCTGCGGCTGACCGGGAAGTGGCTCGAGGAGGCCGGGTTCCGGCGCGGCCGGCGGTTCTCGGTGGAGGTCCGGGACCGGGAGCTGGTGATCCGGGCGCGGTAGGGGCTCGGAATCGGCCCGGAGCTGGGACACGCGGGTGCGGCTGCGCTCCCGCCACGTGCTGGAGGACGTCCGGCGCCTCGGGGACCTGGAGGAGATCCTCGCCCCGGCCGGGTTCGTGCGGATCCACCGGAGCTACCTGGTCAACCCGGAGCGGATCCTGGAGCTCCGCAGGCGGGATGCTTCTCGCGGCTACGAGGTGGTCCTGGAGCCGCCGGTCAACCGGGTGCTGCCGGTGAGCGAAGATCGGGTGGACGAGCTGCGGGGGCGGTTTCGGTAGGGCCGTGTGAGCCCGCGCTCCATCAGGCGACCGCTCCGGTTCCGAGCGCTTGACGAGGAGCAGGCCCCCGGAGCAGGGGCCCCGAGCATGGGGCGTGTCGACTAGAATGGCGCCGTGATCCGTCCACGGCAGCGCCTCGACGCCATCTGCCGGGAGCTCGGGCTCCGCGCGGTCTATCTCTTCGGCTCGCGGGCCGACGACGGGCTCTCCGTGCTGGAAGGGCGAAGCGTCGACGGGGAGGGCTCGGACCTGGACGTCGGCGTGGTGTTTCGGGATCGGGAGGTCCCGGTCGAGCGTCTCGGCCCGCTCCAGGTCGAGCTCGAGGAGGTTTTCGCACCGCTACGGGTCGACCTGGTTCCCCTCCAGCGGGTCGACGCGCTCTTCCGCTTCGAGGCCCTCGACGGGCACCGGGTCGCCGCGCCGGACCCGATCGCCGCCGACTACTACGAGCTCTACGTCATGCGGCGGGCGGCGGAGCTCCTCCCCATCGAGCGGCGCCTGGAGGAGGAGGAGTTCGGAGTGAGCACCGCATGACCCCGACCGGCATCAAGCTCAAGATCGTCCGGGAGCGGCTCGACTACGCCGAGGAGCAGATCCGGGAGCTGCGGAGCCTGCCTGCGGAAGACCTCGAGGTGTTCTTGAGCGACCGTCGCAACCCGCTGGCCGCCGACGCCCTGCTCCGGCGGTCCATCGAGGCGCTCTTCGACACCGCCCGCCACGTGCTCGCCAAGGGCTTCGGCATCGGCAAGCTCGAGTACCGGGAGATCGCCAAGGAGTCCAAGAACCGGGGCCTGCTGGCGAACGAAGAAACCGCCGAGGCCTTCTGGAAGATCGCCGGGTACCGGAACCGGTTGATCCATCATTACGAAGAGGTCACCCCGGAGGAGCTGCACGGAATCGTCCGGAGCCACCTGGGCGACCTCGAAGCCGTCGCGGAGGAGCTCCGCGCCTCCGCCCGGCGGCTCGCCTCCGGAGGGGGCGCGGCGAGCGCCGGAGAGGCCAGTCCGAGCGAGTGTTGAGCCGGGTCGACCTCGAGGAGATGCGCCCGGTCGACTTCGCCGCCCACGCCGGGATCACACCCAACAACGCGATGGTCCGGCTCCACCGTGCCCGCCAGGCGCTCCGCCGGCAGATGACGCTCTCGTGCCGCACGTGCGCGGAGCACGGGTGCCTGGACTGCTCCTGCGGGTCGCCTGGCGCTCCGAATCCCTCGGAGGTGTAAGGCTCCGGGGACCTGTCCGTCGGCCCTGGCGAACACCCTCCGCTCCGGCGCGGTCCTTGCTTCGAGAGTGAGGGGCACGCGCCGAGACGCTCACAAAAAAGGGAGGCGACAGGATGAACGAGACCCACGAGCACCGCCACGGCGGTCACCACCACCACGAAGCGACGGAGCCGGCCCACGACGCGAGCGCCTCCCCCGGCGCCGTCCACACCTGCCCCATGCACCCGGAGGTGCGCCAGGAGGGGCCCGGGGACTGCCCGGAGTGCGGCATGGCGCTCGAGCCGGCGGCTCCGGCCGCGCCGAAGACGAAGATCGAGTACACCTGCCCGATGCACCCGGAGATCGTCCGCTCCGAGCCCGGGAGCTGCCCGATCTGCGGCATGGCGCTCGAGCCGAAGACGGTGACTCCCTCGGGGTCGACCGAGGAGGAGAACCCCGAGCTCCGGAACATGACCCGGCGCTTCTGGGTCAGCGCCGCCCTGTCGGTGCCGGTGCTGGCCATCGCCATGGCCCGGCCGTTCTGGGAGCGCTGGTTCTCCGCGGAGCTCCTCGGCTGGATCGAGCTGATCCTCGCGACCCCGGTCGTGCTGTGGGGCGCGTGGCCGTTCTTCGTCCGCGGCTGGCAGTCGATCGTCCGCCGGCGGCTCAACATGTTCACCCTGATCGGCCTCGGCGTCGCGGTGGCCTATGGCTACAGCCTCGTCGCCCAGCTCTTCCCCGGCCTCTTCCCGGACTCGTTCCGGGGCGAGAGCGGCGAGGTCGGCGTCTACTTCGAGGCCGCCGCGGTCATCACGACGCTGGTGCTCCTGGGCCAGGTGATGGAGCTCCGCGCCCGGAGCCGCACCGGCGCGGCGATCCGGGCACTCCTCGACCTGGCGCCGAAGACGGCGCGCAAGATCTTCGACGACGGCTCCGAGCGGGACGTGCCGCTCGAGACGGTCCAGGTCGGCGACCGCCTCCGGGTCCGCCCGGGCGAGAAGGTGCCGGTCGACGGCTCCGTGGTCGAGGGCACCAGCTCGGTCGACGAATCGATGGTCTCCGGCGAGCCGATCCCCGTGGAGAAGACCGCGGGCGATCCGGTGGTCGGCGCCACGGTCAACGGCACCGGGTCGCTGGTGATCGAGGCCGAAAAGGTCGGCTCCGACACCCTGCTGGCCCGCATCGTCCAGATGGTGGCCGAGGCCCAGCGGAGCCGGGCGCCGATCCAGAACCTGGCCGATCGGGTCTCCGCCTACTTCGTGCCGGCGGTGATCGCGATCGCCGTGCTGACCTTCGGCGTGTGGGCGATCTGGGGTCCCGAGCCGGCCATGACGTTCGCCCTCATCAACGCGGTGGCGGTGCTGATCATCGCCTGCCCCTGCGCCCTCGGTCTCGCCACGCCGATGTCGATCATGGTGGCCACCGGCAAGGGGGCGACCACCGGCGTGCTGTTCAAGAACGCCGAGGCGATCGAGACCCTGCGCAAGATCGACACCCTGGTCACGGACAAGACCGGGACCCTCACCGAGGGCAAGCCCCGGCTGGTGGCGGTGGAGCCCGGATCCGGCTCTGGACGGGCCGACTGGAGCGAGGAGGACCTCCT
>JASFUJ010000314.1:0-5129 GCA_050050355.1 Acidobacteriota bacterium | reverse complement strand
TCGGCGTCGAGGGCCTCCTGGGCGGTGTAGGGTGCGCGGTCGATCAGGCTGCGGACGTGGTCGGGCTCGAAGCCCCGGCCCGCGGCGATGCCGTCCACCAGGAGGTCGAACCAGCCGTCGAGCGCGGCCGAGATCGCCTCCCTGGACTCGGGGCTGTGCTCGGTTCGCTCGTACTGCTCGCCGGCGCTCTTGTACTCGCCCGCCGTGAAGAACTCCGGCTCGACCTTGAGCTTGTCGAGGCCCTCCCGGAGGAAGAGGGGGTCGGAGTAGAGACCGAGCAGGTTGACGGCGCCGACCGGCGCGAGGTGGATGCGGTCGCAGGCGGCGGCGAGAAGGTACCCGAGGGAGCCGTTCGAGGCTTCGCCGACGGTCTCGAAGTAGCACTCCACGAACTTGCCGGCGTCGGCGAAGGCCCGGAGCTGGCGGCGGAACTCCGCGGCCTTGGCGAACCCGAAGCCGGTGCCCCGGATGTAGAGGGCGAGGCCCTTGACCTCGGGAGCCTCCAGTCCCCGGCGGAAGCCGCGATAGAGAGACGACACGCTGGGTGCGTGGAGGCCGGAGGTGAAGGTGAAGAGGTCGGGCTGGGTGCGTTCGGGGATCGGGCCCTGGACGTGCCAGACGAGCACCGTCGGACCGCCCAGGCCGGGGCCGGGCCGGTCGGAGAGGAGGATGCCGGCGAGCGTGGCGGCGGCGGCCAGCAGGACGAGGACGAGGAAGATGATGAGGAGTCGTTTCATCGTGGTGTCATCGGGGGTCAGTGGCCGGTCGGCCGGAGGATCCAGTCCGGGTGGTGCTGGCCGAGACATTCGTGGGCCTCCCAGCGCTCGCGCCAGCGGGAGACCGCGCGGACGGGCAGCCGGGCCAGGTGGCAGACGGCGTCCCCCGGATGGACGAGCGGGGATCGCGTGAGGCCGATCACGACGCCCCCGGCGGGCGCCTCGATCTGGTGGCGCTCGCGGCCAAAGGGATTGGCGTTCACGGAGAGGACCTGGTGCTTGCGCACGGGCTCGCCCAGGGAGGTGCGGAGGTCGAGAATGCCGCCGGCGCCCGCGCGGAGCCAGACGCTCCGCTTGACCTCGAAGGAGAGCTCCGGTGCCCGAGGCTCACCGGTGAGCATGCCCAGGTGTCGCAGCACGTTGAGGGCTCCGCGGATGCCGATGTCGATGAAGCGGCGCTCGAAGACGCGGGCGCTGCCCGCCTCGTAGACGATCGTCGGGACGCCGGCGTCGACGGCCGCGCGGCGCAGGGCCCCCGAGGGGCCGGCGCCGTGGATCGTGAGCTCCGCGCCGAAGGCGGAGGCGAGCTCGGCGACGGCGGGGTTGTTCAGGTCGCCCCGCACGTGCGGATAGTTGGCGCGATCGTGGCCGGCGGTGTGGAGGTCGAGGCCGAAATCGCTGACCCGGAGGACGTCCTCGTAGATGCGGTGGGCGAGGCGGGAGGTGAAGGACCCCTCCGGATTTCCGGGGAAGGAGCGGTTGAGGTCCCGGCGGTCGGGCAGGTACCGGGTCTGGTTCAGAAAGCCGGGGACGTTGACGACCGGAACGGCGATCAACGTTCCGGAGAGGTCGGCGAAGTCCTGGTCGTTGAGGAGGTCCCGGACCACCGCGACGCCGTTGAGCTCGTCGCCGTGGACGGCGGCGGTCAGGAAGAGGGTCGGCCCGGCGCGGTGGCCCCGGACGACCGTGACCGGCACGTAGAGCGGATCGGCCGTGTAGGACTCGCTGACCTCGAGACGAATCTCCGCGGTGGCGCCCGGGGCGATCCGTCGCGCGCCGAGCAGGATGGGACCCCAGGAGGAACGGGACGAGATCGGCATCGGGGCGGGCGTCACGAAGAAGGGCCGTCGAGGTGCTGGATCACGAAGTCGATCATGGCGCCGGCGATGTCGATTCCGGTGGCCTTTTCGATCCCCTGGAGGCCCGGGGAGCTGTTGACCTCGAGCACCATGGGTCCCTCGGAGGAGGGCATGAGATCGACGCCTGCGATGTTGAGCCCGAGGGCGTGGGCGGCCTCGACGGCGGTGCGCTGGAACTCCGCGTCCAGATCGACCGCCTGCGTGGTGCCGCCGCGGTGGACGTTGGAGCGAAACTCGCCCTCGGCCGCCTGGCGGCGCATGGCGGCGACGACCTTGCCGTCGATGACGATCGCCCGGATGTCCTGCCCCTCCGCCTCCCGGATGAAGGCCTGGATGAGGATGTTCTGCTTGAGGGAGTGCATGGCGTCGAGCACCGACTCCGCGGAGCTCAAGGTCTCGGCCAGGATGACCCCGACGCCCTGGGTGCCTTCGAGCAGCTTGAGCACGACGGGCGTGCCGCCGACGCGCTTGATGGCGTCCTTGAGGTCCTCCCTGCGGCGGGCGAAGGCGGTCGGCGGGATGCCGATGTCCCGCCGGGAGAAGAGCTGGAGGGTGCGCAGCTTGTCGCGGCTGCGAGCGACCGCCTGGCTCTCGTTGGCGGCGAACACGTCCATCATCTCGAACTGGCGCAGCACCGCGAGCCCGTAGAAGGTGATGGAGGCGCCGATGCGCGGGATCACCCCCTGGATGTCACGCACGATCTTGCCGTGGTAGTCGATCTCGGGGCGCTTCTTGGAGAGGTTCACCACGCAGTGGAGAGGGTCGAGGACGACGACCTCGGCCCCGCGCTCTTCCGCCGCCGCCACGAGGCGGGAGGTGGAGTACAGCTTCTGGCTCCGGGAGAGGACGGCGATCTTCGGCATGGTGGTTCCTCGTTGAGGGTGAGTGTCGGGGGATGGGCGCTCGGCGAGGGCTCAGCGGGAAAGGGGTCCGGGCTTCTCCGGCGGCGCTTCCGGGCGGTTGTGGACGTATTTGCGGGCGACGTCGATCAGGAAGTCTTGTTCCAGCGTCTTGCGGCCGAGGAGCATGCGGAAGAGCATGGTCGACCGATCGGCCAGGGTGAGCCGGATCCGCTTGGTCACCGGGCCGAGGACCAGGGTCGTCTCGATCACGGGCCGGTGTTGGGAGTGGCCTCCGGAGTCGGTGACCTGGATGCGCGCGAGCTGACGGACCCGGCTGCTGACGAGCCGTTCGGGCCGCCGGCGATCGGGAGCCAGGACGATCTCGAGGTCGGCCTGGCCGTCTCCCAGGTCCGCGACGGTGCGGTACGAGGCCACGTGGAGTGACGAGGTGCGCGCACCGGTGTCGACCTTGGCCTTCAAGGAGGGTACCCCGAGGTCCGGCAGGGCGACGTACTCTTTCCAGCCGATGAGGACCCGCGGGCGGAGGGGCTCCTCGGCGTTCCGGCTCATCGGCGGGATGGTACCAGAAGGGTCTCGGCACCCACGGCCGGCGGGAATTCAGAGGCTGGCATCACGGTTGCAAGGCATAGGAGACAGAGAAACGACTGGAAGCGGGGAGGTTCCACCTGCCGAACCGAGTCCTACCGACTTGAGAGAGGCTCTGAGAGTCTCCACCAACCGAACCAGCTTACCCCATCCCCCTAAATCGACAGGGGTAGATCCTAAAAGCCAACCAAGACCTGGAACCTTCCCCTTCCGCTTCCCTTCTCTGCCGAACCGTTCCTGAAATCTCTCAGAAGTCGCCCGGCCAGGTCTAGTCGCATTGCGGCATGGACCGGGGGCGGAGTGTGTCTGCCGGATCTGACAGGGCGTCTGTCATTTTGGCAGGGCGCGCCATGGTGGCGGCCAAAATGGCCTCCGTGTCTCCGGTGGGGCTACACTCGGCCGGATGTCCGGATCCGAGCTCCTGGATTGGTACGACCGCCAGCGGCGTGAGCTGCCGTGGCGGCGGGACGCGGACCCCTACCGCGTCTGGCTGTCCGAGGTGATGCTGCAGCAGACGCGGGTCGACGTGGTGATCCCGTACTTCGAGGCCTTCCTCGAGCGCTTCCCCGCGGTCGAGGACCTGGCGTCGGCGGACGTGGACGAGGTGCTGGCCCTCTGGTCCGGGCTGGGCTATTACCGGCGGGCGCGGCAGCTCCACGCCGCCGCGCAACGGATCGCGGAGGAGGGCTTCCCGGGGAGCTCGGAGGGCTGGCGGGAGCTTCCCGGGGTCGGTGAGTACACCGCGGCGGCGGTGGCGTCGATCACCCTCGGCGAGGTGGTGCCGGTGCTGGACGGCAACGTGGAGCGGGTGCTGTGCCGGGTGCTCGCCCTGGACGGCGATCCGAAGCGTGCGGCGGTGCGGCGGGAGCTGCGGGCCGCGGCGGCCGGGTTGCTGGACCCGGATCGGCCCGGGGATTCGAACCAGGCGCTGATGGAGCTGGGGGCGACGGTGTGCGCGCCGACCGGGCCGCGCTGCCTGCTCTGTCCGCTGGCAGACGCATGCGCGGCGCGGCGGGAGGGCCGGCCGGAGGCGTACCCGCCCCCGCGACGGCGGCGGTCACCGCGGCGGGTTCGAAGGGTCGTGGCGTGGGTGGAGCGGGAGGGGCGACGGCTGCTCTTTCGCCGGGGTGACGAGGAGGAGCTGCTGGCCGGGACATGGGAGCTGCCGTGGGCGGACCTCTCCGACGGCGGAGACGCCGACGCGGAACGGCACCTGCCGAGCGGGTCGCGCGCGTCGCTGGAAGCGTCGCTGGCGGCGCGGTACGGCGGGCGCTGGCGGCTGGGCGATCCGGTGGCGCGGGTCCGCCACTCCATCACGCACCGGCAGTTCGAGGTGGAGGTCTGCCCGGCGGAGCACTCGGCGGGCGAGGGTGGGGAGGGTGGGGAGGTGGCGGAGGGTCCGGAGGCGGGCTGGTTCAGCGACGAGGAGCTCGCCGGGATTCCCACCTCGTCCCTGGTCTCGAAGGTGCTGGCTACCCCTGGCCGCCGCCGGCGAGGATGAACCAGCCGACGAGCTTGTCGTCCAGCTCGCGGAGACGCTTGGCCACCAGGGTGCAGAGGATCTTGAGCAGGCGGAGCGAGGAGACCTTCTGGATGTCCAGGATCCCGGAGAGCACGTCCCCGGGGATGGCGAGGACCACGGCGCCGCGGTCGTGGGCGCGGGCGTCGGCGGAGCGAGGCTTGTTGTCGATCAGCGCCATCTCGCCGAAGTAGTCGCCGCGCTCCAGGAACGCCAGGGCCTCGTCCCCGGCCCCGGGGATGTTCTTCGAGATCATGATCTGGCCTTCGAGGACCACGTACATGGTGGCGCCGGCGTCCCCTTCGTG
>JASFUJ010000313.1:0-5130 GCA_050050355.1 Acidobacteriota bacterium | reverse complement strand
CACAAGGGAATGGGGAAGTATGTCGTCCTTCCACCGCGGTCCGAGCACGTCCCGGACGCCTGGCGTTTCGTCTATCCGAACACCGCCGACTTCAACTTCAACTACTACCAGCTCCTCGACCGGGCCCGCGACACGGGCATCGCCAGGAACACGAACCCGAATCTGCGGATCGCGATCGTCGGCACCGGCGTCGCCGGCCTGAAGGCGGCCCACGAGCTCTTCCGGTCCGGCTACACGAACATCGACCTCTACGAGGCGAGCGACCGGATCGCCGGCAGGACCTACTCGATCCCCGCCCCGGACGGGGTCACGTCGTTCGAGCTGGGCGCGATGCGATTCCCCTTCTTCCCCGAGCCCGGGTCCAAGAACTGCGTGTTCGACTACGAGCGGGAGCGGTTCGGCATCACCACGCAGGATTTCCCCGACCCCGGTTCCGCGACCGTCGAGACCACGGGGATCTATCTCAACCAGGGGCGAGGGCCCGATCCGGAGAACCCTTATCCGACGCCCCGGATGGACCTCTGGAAGGGGGGCCAGGCTCCGCCGACGAAGGCGCTCGAGAGCGTCTACCGGAAGTGGAGCCACTTCGCCGACATGTTCACCCGGACCGTCCAGCCGATCTACGACCGGGGAGGACGGACCTGGCAGGAGTTCTGGCAGAACATCGTCTCCAACTACTGGGCGATCAACTTCCGCGAGCTGGCGTACCTGCCCGCGATCCCCGAGTACAACCCCTCCATGCCCGGCTACTTCGGCGGGCTCGGGATGACCGAGCAGGAGGCCTGGAACTTCTACACCATCGGGGCCGGCGACGGCGGCTGGGGCGCCTTCTACGACATCTGCAGCCTGTACCCGATGCGGACCCTCCTCTTCGGGTTCGGCACCGACCACCAGTTGATCCAGGGCACGTTCGACTCCCAGGGCGCGTTCACCCCCGGCCCCGGTCACGGCGACGAGGGCTCCGACAGCCTGGGCAACCCGCTCGCCCCGCCCACCTATCTGGGCATCCAGTGCATCGCCGAGTGCCTGTTCTACCGGCCGGTGAAGAGCGGGCTCGTGCGGGACATCTCACTCTACGAGGCGATCCGCTCCTCCGACTACCGGATCCGCCTGTTCACGCGAACACCGGTGCACGAGATCCGGCGGCTGGAGGACGAGCAGCTCCGGGTGACCTCCGCCCAGGGGACCGAGACCTACGACGCGGTGGTGGTCACGCCCACCACCTGGGCGCTCGAGATGAGCACCAAGCTCGAGGGCTTCGACTACGACCTGCTGCCCTACTACGCCCGGCTCAGCATCAACGAGTCCCACTGGATCACCAGCGCCAAGGTCTTCTACCCGCTCACCAAGCGCTACTGGGAGCACTCGAAGATCCCCCAGATCATGACCACCGACACCTTCCTCCAGGGGATCTACGGCTACGCGGTCGAGACCGGCGAGCACAAGGACGCTCCGGGCGTCCTGCTGATCAGCTACACCTGGGAGGACGACGCCACGAAGCTGTTGGCCGACCAGGACGACAACGAGCTGGGTGAGCGCTGCCTGCGGGAGCTCGACGACATCCTCACCCGCTCGGAGAACATCGGCGAGCCGATCTCGCCCTTCGTCGACCGGGACAAGCCGGTGGTCATCCACTGGGCGTGTCAGCCGACCTATCGCGGCTGCTCCAAGCTCTACCGGGAGCGGACCTGGAACCTGAACTACGCCCTCCTGACGTACAACCAGGAGCACAGCGCCAGGTCGGGCCTCTACTTCGCCGGCGAGGCGTACTCGGTGCACGGCGGATGGACCGAGCCGGCCCTGCGGCTGGGTCTCGACGCGGTGGTCCACCTCGCGCACAATACGGGGGCCCAGTTCCAGAACGGCTTCGACTTCGAGCGGGACTACCCGCGCTACGACGCGCGGTGGCAGCCCACGGTCCGCGGTGTCCTGGCGATCTGAGCCGGCGGGACCCGGGGTCCGCTCCGGGACCGGATCCGGAGCGGACCCCGGATCCGGCGGACTGGACCCGGCGGCCCGTAGCAGTCCGAGAGGTGACGTCGAGATGTCCTCCAACCAGCAAGCCCCGGCCCCGCTCGTACGGATCTTCGTCAGCTACAGCCACAAGGACTCCGAGTACCTGCGGGACGACTCGCTCCTGGGGTTCCTCCGGGGACTCGAGCAGGACGAGGGAGTGGAGATCTGGACCGACGAGCGGATCGGGACGGGGAGCCTGTGGGACGAGGAGATTCGCGAGCGGATCGCCTCGTCCCACATCGCCCTCGTCCTGGTGAGCCAGGCGTTTCTCGACTCGGCGTACTGCCGGGAGGTGGAGCTCCGCGAGTTTCTCGAGCGCCGCCGCCGGGACGGCATGCTCATCTTCCCGGTCATCCTCTCCCCGAGCGAGTGGGAGCGCCACGACTGGCTCGCGAGCCACCAGTTCCTGCCCGGCGGGGACGAGACGATCGAGGAGAACTACCAGGAGCCGGGGCGGCGCAAGCGTCTCTTCCTGCGGATCCGCAGGGACCTGCGGTCGGTCATCGACCAGGCCCGCCGGTCGCTCCTCGAACGCGACGCCGAGGAGCCGCCCGAGGCCCAGGTGGAGAAGCGCCGGCTCACCATGATGCACTGCGAGATCGTGCCGTTCGAAGCGGACGGCACGCCGGTGGACGCGGAGGAGCTGCCCGAGATCCTCCACGAGCTCATGCCCGAGTTCCAGCAGATCTGCAGCCAGGTGGTCGGTCCCCTCGACGGTCACGTGGCCCAGCGCCTCGGTGGCGGAGTCCTGATCTACTTCGGGTATCCCGTGGCCCACGAGGACGACAGCCGGCGGGCCGTGCGCGCCGGGCTGGCCCTGATCCAGGCCATGCAGGCCCTGCGGTCCCGGTTTCGGGAGGCGCTGGACGTGGAGCCGGCGGTGCGGGTCGGAATCCACACGGGGTGGGTGGTGGGCGCCATGAGCGGTCCGGACGCCGAGCAGACGCTCACCCAGGGGGAGGCCCTGAGCGTCGCGGGGCAGCTCCTGCGCCTGGCGGAGCCGGACTCGGTCCGGATCAGCGAGGCGACCCACCGGCTGGTGAAGGACTTCTTCGAGTGCGTGGAGGAGGAGGACGAGGAGCTCGAAGGCGCCTCCGACGGCACCCGCGTCTTCCGCGTGACCAGGGACATCGGCGTCGAGACCCGCTTCCAGGCGGCGATCCGCAAGGGGCTCACGCCGCTCGTCGGCCGGGAGGAGGAGCTCGCCCTCCTCCTCGACCGCTGGGACAAGGCCAGGGACGGGCGGGGACAGGTGGTCATGGTCAGCGCGGAGGCGGGGGTCGGCAAGTCCCGGTTGCTGACGGAGGTCAAGGAGCGCATCGGCCGGGAGAACCTGACGCTGGTCGAGTGCCAGTGCTCCCCCTACCACCGCAACAGCGCGCTCTACCCTCTCGTCGGAGCCATCCAGACCTGGCTCGGCCACGACCGGACCGATCCGGACGAGGTCCGCCTGACCAAGCTCGAACGAGCCCTCGAGCGCCTGTTCGGCGAGGTGCGGGACGAGGTGGTTCCGCTGGTGGCCTCGCTGCTGTCGATCCCGTACCAGGACCGCTACGAGGAGCCCCGGCTCTCCCCCAGGAAGCACAAGGAGAAGCTCCTCGACGTCACCGCCAGCATCCTGATCGAGAGCGCGCTGCACCGGCCCGTGCTGATGATCGTCGAGGATCTCCACTGGGGCGACCCCTCCACCCTCGAATGGCTCGGCCTGGTCGCCGAGCAGGTGCCGACGGTGCCCCTCCTCGCCGTCCTGGCGTTCCGGCCCGACTGGGTGCCGCCGACCGAGTGGTCGAGCTGGTCCCACGCCGGCCGCATCAACCTGGGTCCCCTGACCCGGGATCAGACCACCGAGATGGTGGAGCGGATCACCGGCGGCAAGACGCTCCCGGCAGAGGTCTTCGAGGAGCTCTACCGCCGCACCGAGGGGTTCCCGCTGTTCGTGGAGGATCTGACGCGCTCGATCCTGGAGTCCGACGTCCTGGTGGAGACCGAGACGGGCTACCGGCTGGTCGGACCGCTCGATTCGCTCTCCATCCCGGCCACCCTCCAGGAGGCCCTCCTGGCCCGCCTCGAGCGGCTCGAGAGCGCCCGTCCGCTCGCCCAGATGGGAGCCGTGATCGGCCGGGAGTTCCTCTACGAGATGCTCCAGGCGATCGCCGCCCTCGACGAGGAGACCCTCTCCGAGGAGCTCAACCGCCTGGTGTCCATGGGCCTCCTGTTCCGCCGCGGCCTGCTCAGCCGGGGCCGGTACATCTTCAAGCACGCCCTCGTCCAGGAGGCGCTCCAGCAGTCCCTGTTGAAGCGCCAGCGCAGGCAGTACCACGCTTCGATCGCCGGGGTCCTCGAGACGAGCTTCCCCGACGTGGTGGAAACCCAGCCCGAGGTGCTGGGGTATCACCACACGGAAGCGCGCCAGTTCGAGGAGGCGATCGACTACTGGATCCGGGCCGCACAACGGGCGACCGAGAACATGGCTCTCCAGGAGGCCGTCAACCACGTCCAGGCGGGGCTGGAGCTGATCGACAAGACTCCCGAGGGACCCGAACGGGATCAGCAGGAGCTCATGCTGCACACGCTCCAGGGACCGGCGCTGCTGGCCCTCAAGGGGTGGGCGTCCCCCGAGCTGGGAGCCTGCTTCCGCAGGGCCCGGGAGCTCTGCCGCACGATCGAGGCGAGCCCCCAGGTGTTCCAGGTGCTGCGGGGCCTGTGGACCCACCACATGGTGAGCGCCCGGCTGCGCGAGGCGCTCGAGATGTCGGACTCCCTGTGGGAGATCGCGGAGCACGAGGAGAGCGACGACCTCCGCCTCGAAGCCCACGCCTCCTACTGCGACACCCTGTTCTGGTACGGCGATCCGCAGCAGTCCAGGGACCACGCGCGCCGGGGCTTCGAGCTCTACGACGCGGACCGGCACCACGAGGAGCACTCGCGGATCTACGGCGAGGACCCGGCCACCATGTTCTACACCTACTCCGCCCTCTCGCTCTGGCTGCTGGGCTTCCCCGAGCAGTCGAAGGCCTTCAACCGCCGGGCCCTCGACATGGCCGAGCGGTGGACGCACGCTCACAGCCGCTGCTTCCTGCTGTGCGGCGTGGCCTGGAACCACGTCCAGATGAA
>JASFUJ010000312.1:0-5131 GCA_050050355.1 Acidobacteriota bacterium | reverse complement strand
GCTCCTCCAGGGTCTCCACGAACCGCGCGGCCACCCGTTCGACGGTCCGCCGCTCGTGGGCGGATGCGCTGTAGGTCCAGGTCAACGCCAGGCGGTCGCCGCGGACGGCCCCGACGACCTCGAGCAGATGCGCGCGGGCTCCGCGGGGGCTCTGGACCGGTCCCACCGGCTCGGGAGCGAGCCGGAAGAGGGCGTCCTCCGAGAAGGTCTGATCGAACTGCCCCAGGTAGTTGAAGCTCAGGGCGGCCCGGCTCGGATCCGGCAGATCGCCGGGCTCCGGGGAGCCCCCGCCATAGCGCAGAGCGCCGTAGCCGATCCCCCGGTTCGGCAGCCGCCGGAGCTGCTCCTTGACGGCCCGGAGGGCCGCCCCCGGATCCTCCTCCCCGGGAATCTCCAGCCGGACGGGGAAGAGGGTCGTGAACCAGCCCACGGAACGGGACAGGTCGACCCCGTCGAAGAGCTCGCTCTCCCGCCCGTGCCCCTCGAGGCAGACGGTCGTCGCGCGCTCCCCGCTCCAGGAGCAGATCGTCTGCACCAGGGCCGTCAACAGCACCTCGTCGATCCGGGTCCGGTACGCCCGCGGAACCTCCGTGAGCAGGCTCCGGGTCCGTTCCGCGTCCAGCTCGACCGTCAGCTCGCGCGCGGTGGCGACGGCGATCGAATCCGGCTCGCGATCGACCGGCAGGCGGTCCGGCTCCGCCGCGGCCTGGGACGCCCAGAGGCTCCGTTCCGCCGCCGGCTCGCCGGACCGGGACCACTCGTCGAGTCGGGTCGCCCACCGGCTGTACGGCGTCGACGGAGCCGGGAGCCCGGGGTCCTCCCCGGCCGCCAGGGCGCGGTAGACGCGCTCGAGCTCCTCCAGCAACACGCGCCAGGACACGGCGTCGACGACCAGGTGATGGGCGGCCAGCAGGAGCCGTTGGCGGCCCTCGGAGTCGCGCTCGACCAGCCCGAGCCGGACGAGGGGAGCGGTCTCCAGGTCCATGGACGCCTGGAGCGCCGCCGACGCCCGCTCCAGGGCGCGGGCGGCGCGGTCGCGGGGGAGGGTCGAAAGGTCGAGGCGGAGGGCGGGCGTGCGCAGGCCCGGCTTCTCGGCGACCTGGCGCCAGCCTCCGGCGGCGTGCTCGAACCGGAGCCGCAACGCTTCGTGGCGGTCGACCAGCTCCCCCCAGGCCCGCTCCACCAGGCCGAGATCGACCCGCTCGCGGGGCTCCAGCAGCAACGCCTGGTTGAAGTGGTGCGGCTCGTCGAGGTCCCGTTCGAAGAACCACCTCTGGATCGGCGTCAGCGGCACGGGACCTTCCACCGGCGCGTGGGCGTCCCCGGCCGCCCCCTCGTCGAGGTGCTCGACCACGCGGGCCAGCTCGGCGACCGTCTGGTGCTCGAAGAGCTCCCGGGGGCCGAAGCCGAGCCCCGCCTCCCGGGAGCGCGCGACGATCTGGATGCTGAGGATCGAGTCCCCCCCGAGATCGAAGAAGTTGTCCCGGACCCCGACGCGCTCGGCGCCCAGGACCCCGGCCCAGATGCCCGCCAGGGTCTCCTCCACCGCGGTGCCGGGCGCCACGTACTCCGCGGAGGTGGACCGTTCGTCGCGAGGCGGCGCCGGCAAAGACCGGCGGTCGATCTTGCCGTTGGCGGTGAGCGGAAACTCGTCCAGCATCACGAAGGCCGCGGGGACCATGTACTCGGGGAGCGCCCGGAGCAGAGCCGTCCGTAGCGCGTCCGGCCCCGGCGCCGTCTCCGGGTCGTCCGCCACCAGGTACGCGGTGAGCAGGCGTCCGCTCGGGGCATCGGCCCGGACCATGGCGAGCGCCCCGGTGATCCCCGGCTGCCGCGTGAGCTCGCTCTCGATCTCTCCGAGCTCGATCCGGAACCCGCGGAGCTTGACCTGGTGATCGACCCGCCCGACGAACTCCACGCCGCCGTCCGGGAGGAAGCGCACCAGGTCGCCGGTGCGGTACAGGCGCCCCCCTTCGGTCCCGCTCCAGGGATCGGGGACGAACCGCTCCGCGGTCACGGCCCGCCGGCCGGCATAGCAGCGCGCCAGGCCGTCGCCGCCGATCCACAGCTCGCCGGCCACTCCGTCGGGAACCGGATCGCCCGCCGGATCGACCACGTGGATCGAGGTGTTGGCGATCGGGCCGCCGATCGAGACCGTGGTCGCCTCCGCGGCGACCACGTCGACCGGATGGCAGGTGGTGAACGTGGTGCTTTCGGTGGGCCCGTAGCAGTGGACCAGCCGGGCGGGCGGCCCCTCCGCCAGCACCCGGCGCACCGCCGCCGGATCGACCGCCTCGCCGCCGAACAGCAGGGTGTCCAGGGTGGCGAAGGCCCGCGGCCGTTCCCGGACGATCTGGTTGAACAGGGCGGTGGTGATGAAGAGCGCGGTGATCCGGCGGCGTCCGAGCTCGTCTCCCAGGCGCTCCGGAGACAGCAGCTCCTCGCGCGTCAGGCCCACCATGCATCCGCCGTGCAGCAGCGCCCCCCAGATCTCGAAGGTCGCGGCGTCGAAGGAGGAGTTGGATGCC
This sequence comes from Acidobacteriota bacterium, assembly GCA_050050355.1. Lineage (GTDB taxonomy): Bacteria > Acidobacteriota > Thermoanaerobaculia > Multivoradales > DATKCC01 > JASFUJ01. The sequence goes on along the minus strand of JASFUJ010000312.1, from coordinate 2,603 downwards.
TGGGCGATCGTCTGCTCCGGACCGAAGGGGACGTAGCCGGCACCCCGGACCAGCCGCACCACCCCCCGGTGCGGCACCGTGACCCCCTTGGGCCGTCCGGTGGACCCCGAGGTGTAGATCACGTAGGCCGTGCTCCCGGCGCCCGCGAAGCGGCGCGGAGCCACCGGCGCGCGGTCCGCGATCCGCTCCGCGTCCCCGTCGAGCGAGACCGTGCCGACGCCGGGCAGCGCGGGCAGAGCGCCCTCCAGCTTGCGCGTGCTGACCACGAGGGGCGCGCCGATGTCTTCGATCATCAGGCGGAGGCGTTCCTCCGGGTAGTCCACGTCCAGCGGCACGTAGGCGCCGCCGGCCTTGAGGATCGCCAGCAGGGCGACGATCAGCTCCGGGCCGCGCTCCAGATAGAGCGCCACCGGCGTCTCCGGGCCGACGCCCAGATCGGCCAGGTGACGCGCCAGGCGGTTCGCCCGCTCGTCCAGCGCCCGGTAGGTCAGGACCGCGTCCCCGTAGACCACGGCGACCCGGTCGGGGGCCGCGGCGACCCGGTCTTCGAAGAGATCGGGCACGCTGGCGGTCCGCGGATAGGGCACCGGGGCGAGCGCCCACTCCCGGAGCAGAGCGTGCACCGTGGCCGGGTCCAGCATGCGGCGCACGTCGGGCTGCTCGAGGGACCGGCGCGAGAGCGCCTCCAGGGCGTGCCGGAGGCTCTCTTCGATCCGCCGCGCCGTCGCCGGAGACAGCACCTCCGGATCGAGCTCGAGGCCGACGTGCAGGCTGTCCGCGTCGGCGGCGAGGCTGAAGTTCACCACCAGGGTGAACCCGGTCTCCTCGAAGAAGCTCCAGCCGCTCACCGGGAGCTCGTCACCGCCCTGCGCCGGCTCCCGGAAATGGGTGTAGTTGAAGACCGTCTCGAACAGCTCATCCGCGTCCACCGTCTTCAGCATCTCGGCGAGGGGGAACCGCCGGTGCGGGGTGATCCGGCGCTCCGCCTCGAAGGCGTCCCGCGCCAGCTCCAGCCAGCTTCCGGACCCCACCCGGACGCGGAGCGGCAGCACGTTGAGCAGCACGCCCAGGATCCGCTCGGCGTCGGCGCTCTCGGGCCGGCTGTTGACCGCCAGGCCGGTGACGAGGTCGCGGCAGCCGGTCCAGAGCGCCATCACCCGGAGATGGGCGGCCAGCAGCACGTGCTTGAGCGGAACCCCCGCGGCCTCGGCGGTCGACCGGAGGCCGGAGAGCAGGTCCGAGAGATCCAGGAAGGGCCGGCGGCGGGAGGCATCCCGCGGCGTGAGCCCGGCCCGCCGCGGCAGCCGGGCGACGTCCGCGCCGGCCAGCTCCGCGCGCCACAGCTCCCGGGTCTCCTCGGAGTCGAGAGCACGCCTCTCGAGCGCCACGAAGTCGCGGAAGCTCGAGCGCAGGGCCGGGCGCTCGGGCGGCGGCTCCCCGGCGAGGCGGTCCCGGTAGCGGCGCGCGATCTCACCCACCAGGCTGCTCATGCTCCAGCCGTCGAGGATCGCGTGGTGGAAGCTGATGGTGAGCTGGAACAGCTCGTCCTCGTGCCGGAACACCTGCACCCTGAGAAGGGGCGCCCGACTCCACTCGAAGGGGCGATGCTTCTCGGCTTCGGTCCAGTCCGCGGTGCGCCGCAGGCGGTCTTCCTCCGGGGTGCCCCGCAGATCCTCCACCGCCAGCGGGATGCGGCACTCCCGGTGGACCAGTTGCAGCGGCTCCCGGTAGCGCGCCGCGTCGAACGAGGTCCTGAGCACGGCGTGCTCGCCGGCGAGCCGATCCAGGACGTCCCCCAGCGTCCCCTCCTCCAGGGGGAGCTCGATCCGGTAGCTGAAGACGTCGTGGTAGACGCTCCCGCTCGTGGAGCGCTCGCTCTCGAACAGCATGCCCGCCTGCATGCGGGTCAGGGGATAGGCGTCGACCACGTCGCCGGGGAGCGCCTCCCGGTCCGACTCCGCGATCAGCTCGAACGGCTCGGAGGTGACCCTGGGGAGCGCGTCCTCGACCTCGGCGGCGCGGTCGAGGGCCCGGGCGAGCGCGGCGACGGTCGGGTGGCGGGCCAGGTCCTCGAGGCTCAGGGGCAGTCCGCCCTCCCGGGCGCGCGCGAGCACCTGGAGGCTGCGCATGGAGTCCCCGCCCAGCGCGAAGAAGCTGTCGTCGACGCCGATCCGCTCGACCCCCAGCACCTCGCGCCAGATCGCGGCGATCCGCTCCTCGGTCTCCGTGCGGGGCGCCACGAAGTCCTCGTCGAGCTCCGGCCGGTCCCCCGCCGGCTCGGGCAACGCCCGGCGGTCGACCTTGCCGTTCGGGGTGAGCGGCAGCTCCTCCAGGAAGACGAACACGGCCGGGACCATGTGGCCGGGCAGGTGCCGCTCGAGGAGGTCGCGGAGCTCGTTGACGCTCGGCCGCTCGTCCGGGTCGGCCACCGCATAGGCGACGAGCTCGGCGTGCCCGTCCCGCGGGCTGCGCGCGATGACGACGGCGTCGCGCACGGCGGAGTGTCGCAGCAGGGCGGCCTCGACCTCCCCCAGCTCGATGCGGAAGCCGCGCACCTTGACCTGGTGGTCGATGCGCCCGAGGAAGTCGATCACCCCGTCCGG
>JASFUJ010000311.1:0-5145 GCA_050050355.1 Acidobacteriota bacterium | reverse complement strand
GTCTCCCCCCGGCCCCCCCCTCGAAGGGGTGCAAGGGGGCGCCCCCGCCCGCGTGCCCTCCCGGCGAGCCCTCCGGCGGAGGCGTCCGCTCAGCCGCCGACCGGGCTCAGCCGGCCAGCCCCTTCACCGCCTCCACCAGCTCCTGCGCCGGCGGCCGGACCGTGTAGTCCACGTCGATCCGCTTGTAGCGCACCCGCCCCTCGGCGTCCAGCACCAGGGCCGTCGGGTCGGGCAGGACGTCGTCCTGGTGCTTGCGGTTGCGAATGCCGTAGCGCTCGATCACCTCACCCCCTTCGTCGGTGAGCAGCGGGAAGCCCAGCGCGTTGCGCTCCAGGAACTTCTCCACCCTCGCCGGCGAATCCGGGCTGATCGCCACCACCTCGGCTCCGAGGCCCTCCAGCTCTTCCAGCGACTCTTGCAGCTCGACCAGCTGCGCGCGGCAGAACGGTCACCAGGCTCCCCGGAAGAACACCATCACCACCGGCTGCCCCCGAAGCGCGCTCAGGGTGACCTCGCCGTCGCCGACCGCCGACAGCGTGAAGTCGGGCGCCTCGGCGCCGATCTCCGGCCCGCGGGCGTCGTCTTCCGCCTCCGCCGCCGAGGCTCCGGCGGCGAGGGTCGTCGTCATGAGCAGGGCGATCGCCAGCCCTCCAATCGTTCGGTTCATTCCGTACCTCCCGTGATGTGTGAATCCTTCGAGATCGAAACGAGGATACCAGCCGTTCCCTCACCCCTCCTCGACCAGCCGGCGGAGCTGGTCCAGCGCCACCATCAGCATGGCCAGGTCCAGCGAGCCCGCCGACCTCAGCTCCCGCAGGGTCTCCTCGGTGCGCGCCACCGCCGTCCGGTGCTCCCGCGCCCAGTCGTCGATCGCCCGCCGGGCGGTGCCGCCGCCGCCGACCTCCAGCACCTGCCGCGTGAGCTCGCCCTGGTGCGCCAGCAGCTCGTCCACCACCGAGCCCGCCGCCACCTTCTGCCAGCGCCCGTCCGTGGACAGCCGGAGCGCCGCCTGCCGGAGCCGGTCGATCTCGAACCGGTCGCCGACCGCGAAGTAGATCCGCCCCACCTCCTCCACGTCCCGCCCGCTCCCCCGGGTGATGGTCCAGATGTCGCACGCGGCCGCCAGGACCGGCAGGGTCGCCACGCGGCGGGCCAGGGGCTCCGGCACGCCCTCCTTCAGGTACGAGCGCTCCCGGCGGCGCAGCTCCTTCGCCTCCGCGCGGGGCAGGATCTCGCCGATGGTCTCCTCCAGCGCCCGGACCGCCGGCTGCAGCTCCTGGGTGCAGCGGCTGATGTCGAGCGGCGGCTCCGTGTTGCGCAGGAACCAGAGCGTCATCCGCTCCACCACCCGCCCGGCCGCGACCATCATGCCGAGCTGGGCCTGCGCCGGTACCCGGAAGTCGAGCGCCTCGATGTCCGACCACAACTTCCGCAGGCCGAGGGCCTCCCGGGTCACCGTGTACGCCCGGGCCACGTCCGCCGGCTCGGTCCCGGTCTGGGCGATCATCGAGGTGACGAAGGTCGGCCCCACCCGGTTGACCATGCTGTTGGTGATGTAGGTGGCGATGATCTCCCGGCGCAGGCGGTGCTGCTCGATCGCCTCCGGGTAGGAGTCCCGGAGGGGCTTCGGGAAGTAGAGGTGGAGGTCCTTCGACAGCAGCGGGTCGTCCAGCAGGGTCGACTGGAGGATGCTGCCGTAGAGGGAGATCTTGCCGTAGGCCAGGAGCACGGCGATCTCCGGCCGCGTGAGCCCGAGGCCGGCCGCCTGGCGCTCGGCCAGGGTCTCGTCGTCGGGCAGGGTCTCGAGCTTGCGGTCCAGGGCTCCGGCCCGCTCCAGGCGGCGCATCATCCGCTGCTGGGCGTCCAGGAGCGCCGGCCCCTGGCTTTCGGTGACCGAGATGGCCTGCGTCTGGAGGTAGTTGTGCCGGAGCACCAGGGAGGCCACCTCGTCGGTCATACGCTCGAGCAGGGCGTTGCGGCGCTCCAGGTCCAGTCGATTCGGCTCGTCCCGGGCCATCACCTCCCCGAGCAGCACCTTGATGTTGACCTCGTGGTCCGACGTGTCGACCCCACCCGAGTTGTCGATGGCATCGGTGTTGATCTTGCCTCCCCCGGCGCCGGCTCGACCTCCGCCGAGCGCGAACTCGATCCGCCCCCGCTGGGTGATCCCCAGGTTGGCGCCCTCCCCGACCACGCGGCAGCTCAGCTCGTTCGCGTCCACCCGCACGGCGTCGTTGGCCCGGTCGCCGGCCTGGCTGTTGCTCTCGGAGGACGCCTTGACGAAGGTGCCGATGCCGCCGAACCAGAGCAGGTCGACGGACGCCGTGAGCAGCGCCTGCACCAGGCGGTTGGGCGACACCGAGCGCTCGCGCAGGCCGAGGAGCCGGCGCACCTGCGGGGTCAGGTCGATCGACTTGGCGCCGCGGTCCCAGACCCCGCCGCCTTCGGAGATCAGGCTCCGGTCGTAGTCGGTCCAGCTCGAGCGCGGCAGGGCGAAGAGCCGCTTGCGCTCGGCGAACGACACCGCCGGATCCGGGTCCGGATCGATGAAGATGTGCAGGTGGTTGAAGGCGCCGACCAGCCGGGTGTGCTCGGAGAGCAGCATGCCGTTGCCGAAGACGTCCCCCGACATGTCCCCCACGCCGACCACCGTGAAGTCCTGGTTGCGAACGTCGTGGCCGAGCTCGCGGAAGTGGCGCTCCACCGCCACCCAGGCCCCCCGGGCGGTGATCCCCATCGCCTTGTGGTCGTACCCGGCGGAGCCGCCGGAGGCGAACGCGTCGCCGAGCCAGAAGCCGTACTCGGAGGCGATCCGGTTGGCGACGTCGGAGAACTGCGCGGTCCCCTTGTCGGCAGCCACCACCAGGTACGGGTCGTCCAGGGCGTCCCGGCGCACCACGTCGGGCGGCGGCACCGTGCGGCCGTCCACCAGGTTGTCGGTGAGGTCGAGCATGCCGCGGATCATGGTCTCGTAGCATGCGATCCCCTCCCGGAGCATCGCCTCGCGGTCCCCGCCGGCCGGCGGCCGCTTGACCACGAACCCCCCCTTGGCCCCCACCGGCACGATCACCGCGTTCTTCACCATCTGCGCCTTCATCAGGCCCAGGACCTCGGTGCGGAAATCTTCCCTCCGGTCCGACCACCGGACGCCCCCGCGGGCCACCATCCCGCCCCGCAGGTGCACCGCTTCGGTGCGCGGCGAGTAGACGAAGATCTCGAACATGGGGCGCGGCTGGGGCAGCACCTTGACACCGCTCGAGGCGATCTTGAAGGACAGGTACGGCTTGCGCTTCCCGTCCTCCCCGCGCTGGAAGTGGTTGGTGCGCTCGGTGCTCTCGATCAGGTTGAGGAAGCGGCGCAGGATGCGGTCCTCGTCCAGGCTCCGGACCTCGGCGAGGGCGGCGCGGACCGCCTCCTCGACCTCCGCCATGCGCTCGCCCCCGCCGCGGGACCCGGCGGGCGCCGCGAGCTCCGGGTCGAACCGCGCCCGGAACAGGTCGACCAGCAGCCGGGCCAGACGCGGGCTGTTGGCCAGGGCCTGCTGCATGTAGAGCTGGCTGAAGGCTGAGCGGGCCTGGCGCAGGAACTTGGCGTAGGCGCGCAGCACCACCACCTCGTCCCAGGCGAGGCCGGCGCGGACCACCAGCCGGTTGAAGCCGTCGTTCTCCACCTCGCCCGACCAGATGCGGGCGAAGGCGCTCGGGAAGGTCCGCTCGAGCTCGCTCAGGTCGACGGCCGCCCCGTCCCGCACCTCCAGGCCGAAGTCGTGGATCCACACGCTGGTCTCCGCCCCCTCCGGACGGACCTCGATGGGGATCTCCGACCCGACCCACAACCCCATGTTCTCGAGCAGCGGCAGGGCGGCGGACAGGGCCACCGGCTCGGCCGGGTGGTAGAGCTTGAACCGGAACTCGTGGGCACCGGCGCCCTCCGGCCGGTAGAGGTGCATCCCCAGCGGGCCCCGCCCGTCGGGTGCCCGGCCCGCGTCGTCCAGGACCTCTTCCACCTTGCCGATGTCGGAGAGCCCCTCCGCCACGCCGAAGCGCTCCCGGTAGTGGGTGGGGAAGGCGTCGCGGTACCGGCGGAACAGGCGCGCCCGGCGCTCCTCTTCGCCCTCGGCCACCATCAGGTCGTAGAGCTGGTCGCTCCAGGTGCGGGCCGCCTCGGCGAGGTCGGTCTCGATCCGCCGGGCGTCGTAGGGGGGAATCTTCCCCGGCACCGTCCGGACGATGTAGTGGAGCCGCGCCAGGGGTGAGTCGGTGACCTGGGTGTAGTAGGTGGACACCTCGCCGCCGAAGGCATCTTCCAGGATGCCTTCCACCCGCAGCCGCAGCTCGGTGTTGAACCGGTCCCGGGGCACGTAGACCAGGCACGAGACGAAGCGCTCGAACGGGTCGCGGCGCACGAACAGGGCGATGCGCTGGCGCTCCTGGAGCTGCAGGATGCCCAGGCTGATCTCGAACAGGCGCTTCTCCGGGATCTGGAACAGCTCGTCGCGGGGGAAGGTCTCCAGGATGTGGAGCAGCGCCTTGCCGTCGTGGCTGTCCGGCCGGAAGCCGGCCCGTTCCAGGGTGCGCTCCACCTTCTCGCGCAGCAGCGGAATCGTGCGCGCCCTGCGGTTGTACGCCACCGAGGTGAACAGACCCAGGAACCGGCTCTCGCCGACCACCGTGCCGCGGTCGTCGAAGCGCTTCACCCCGACGTAGTCCATGTGGGCGGGGCGATGGACCATGGACCGGGGGTTGGCCTTGGTCACGAACAGGAGCTGGGGCTTCCTGGCGAAGGAGGCCATCTTCTCGGTCAGCGGCCGCAGCCGGTGGGAGGCCTCGGTCTCCCGGACGCGGAAGATTCCCAGACTGGTTCCGGGGACGAGCTTCAGGAAGTCCTCGCCGTCCTTCTCGACCAGATCCATCTCCCGGTAGCCGAGGAAGGTGAAGTGGTCGTCGTCGAGCCAGCGCAGGAACCGCTTCGCCTCGTCGATCTCGTCCGCCTCGACCGGCGGCGACGCCTCCGACTCGTCCCACGCGTCCCACTCCCGGATGATCCGGGCGATCCGCTCGCGCATCGGCCGCCAGTCGGAGACCGCGGCCCGCACGTCCCGGAGCACGAGCTCCAGCTCCGCCCGGGTGGCCTCCATCTCCTCGC
>JASFUJ010000310.1:0-5162 GCA_050050355.1 Acidobacteriota bacterium | reverse complement strand
CCGCATTCTGCTCGAGGAGCGGTGACGTCTGGCGGAGCCTTCGCCGAAGCCAGGACCCACCTTGGGGTCCCTGGTGCACCAAGGGCGCCCCGGCAGCACGCGCGGGCCGTTCAGAACGGCTGCCAGACCGGGCCGAGATCGAGCGAGAAGCCGGGGAGCTCGGGGTCGGCGGAGAGGTGATCCGGGTCGTCGAGGATCTCGACGGGCCGGTACAATCCCCGCGGACACCCTCCCCATGGCGCCTCCGGACCACATCGTCGTCGGCTCCGGGCCGAACGGCCTGGCGGCCGCGGTCGCCCTGGTCCGGGCCGGTCGGTCGGTGCACGTGGTCGAGGGGGCGGAGACCCTCGGGGGCGGGTGCCGGACGGCGGAGCTGACGCTGCCGGGGTTCCTGCACGACGTCTGCTCGGCGGTGCACCCGCTGACCGCCGGGTCGCCGTTCCTCTCGACCCTGCCGCTGGCGGAGCACGGGCTGGAGCTCCTGCAGCCGGAGATCCCGCTGGCCCATCCGTTCGACGACGGGACGGCGGCGGTGCTGGCCCGGTCGGTGGAGGAGACGGGGGCGAGCCTGGACGAGGCCGACCGGGACGCCTACCGCCGCCTGGTGAGCCCGTTCGTGACCGGCTGGGACCGCCTGGTGCCGGAGATCCTGGCGCCGCTCCACCTGCCGCGGGCGCCCGTGCTGATGGCCCGGTTCGGGCTGCGCGGGGTGCGCTCGGCGTCCGGGCTGGCCCGGTCGGTCTTCGCCGGCCCGCGGGCGCGGGGGCTGTTCGCCGGGCTGGCGGCCCACTCGATGCTGCCCCTCGATCGCCCGCCGTCGGCGGCCATCGGGCTGGTGCTGGCGGTGGCCGGGCACGCGGTGGGGTGGCCGATCCCCCGGGGCGGGGCCCGATCCATCGCCGGAGCCCTGGTCTCGCTGCTCGAGGACCTGGGCGGCACGGTCGAGACCGGCCGCTGGGTCCGGAGCCTGGAGGACCTGCCCGAGCTGCCGCACTCCCGATCGGCTCTCTTCGACGTGACCCCCCGGCAGCTCCTCGAGATCGCCGGCGACGCCCTCCCGGCCGGCTACCGGCGGCGGCTCGCGCGATTCCGCTACGGCCCGGGGGTGTTCAAGGTGGACTGGGCGCTCGACGGGCCGATCCCCTGGCGGGCGGCGGCCTGCAAACGGGCTGGCACCTTGCACCTGGGGGGCACGCTGGAGGAGATCGCGGCGTCGGAGGCGGCGGCGTGGGAGGGAAGACCGCCGGATCGGCCCTACGTCCTGATCGCCCAGCCGACCCTGACCGACCCGAGCCGGCTCCCGGACGGGGCGCCGGAGGGCCGCCACGTGGCCTGGGGCTACTGCCACGTGCCCTCCGGCTGGGACGGGGACGCCACCGAGGCGATCGAGCGCCAGGTGGAGCGCTTCGCCCCCGGCTTCCGGGACCGGACCCTCGGCCGGCACACCATGACGGCCCCGGAGATGGAAGCCTACAACCCCAACACCATCGGCGGGGACATCAACGGCGGCGCAGCGACCCTCGGCCAGCTCGTCTTCCGCCCGGTGGCGCGATGGACGCCCTACGCCACGCCGAACCCCCGGATCTGGCTCTGCTCGTCGTCCACGCCTCCCGGCGGGGGAGTCCACGGCATGTGCGGCTACCACGCGGCCCGGGCGGTGCTCGGCGTGGACCGAAGTACGCCCTCACCCTGACTCTCTCCCCTCACCCTGACCCTCTCCCCGCCTGGGGAGAGGGCACCCCCGCCCGGCCCCGGGGGCGGGGGCTCCCCACCCGCCGGGAGCTTGTGGGCTTCCGCCGGCCCCTCCGAGAATGGGACCTCTCGGACTGCACTCCCGAGGAGGGAATCCATGGGCAAGTCGAAGGGCGACGGGGACCGGCGTCCCCCCGCGGACGGGGTGCGCCCGGGCGGCGTGACCCGTCGCGGGTTCATCACGTCGGTCGGCGCCGGGGTGGCGGTGACGGCCGCCGGCAGCCGGCTGGGGGCTCAGCTCGAGGACCGGGACCGGCGGGTCCAGGTGGCCGAGCCGGGGGAGATGGCGAAGGTGGCCCTCACGGTCAACGGCCGGCGGCACCGGTTGCTGGTGGAGCCCCGGTGGTCTCTCCTCTTCGTTCTCCGCGAGCGGCTCGGCCTGACCGGCACCAAGGTCGGCTGCGAGCGCGGGGAGTGCGGCGCCTGCACGGTGCTCCTGGGGGACGTGCCCCGGTACTCCTGCCTCACCCTGGCCCTCGAAGCCCAGGACCAGGAGATCACCACGGTCGAGGGGCTCATGCGGGGCGAGGAGCTGGGGCCGGTGCAGCAGGCGTTCGTCGAGCACGACGCCTTCCAGTGCGGCTACTGCACTCCCGGTCAGGTGGTGGCGGCCGAGGGGCTTCTGCGGGCGGACGGTGATCCCTCGGTGGACGCCGTCCGGCTCGGCATGAGCGGAAACCTCTGCCGCTGCGGCGCCTACACCCACATCCAGAGCGCGGTGCGGCGGGCGGCGGAGCTCCGAGCCGGGAAGGGAGGACGGTCATGACGGACGACGCGGCGTACTACGTGGACGGTCCGGTTCCGGAGACCCCGAAGAGCCCCGGCGAGCCGAGGCCCTGGGGGTCCACCGGCGTGGTCGGCACGCGCCGGCCCCGGGTCGACGGCTACGAACGGGTGAGCGGTACGGCGGTCTACCCGTCGGACGTGGTGCTCCCCGGCATGCTCTACGGGGCGATCCTGCGCTGCCCCCATGCCCACGCCCGCGTCCGGAGCGTCGACGCCTCCGCGGCCGAGTCGATGCCCGGGGTGGTCGCGGTGCTGACCGGCGACAGCCCGGAGACGAAGGACCTCCAGTGGGGTTACGGCGGGGGCATGAGGACGAAGCTCTTCGACCCCCACTGCCGCCACGAGGGGGAGGCCGTGGCCGCCGTGGCGGCGGAGACCCCGTACCAGGCCCGGGACGCCCTGAAGGCGATCCGGGTGGACTACGAGGTGCTCCCCTTCGTGGTCGACGAGCGCGAGGCCCTGGCGGCGGACGCGCCGAAGGTCCACGACTCCGGCAACCGGGTGGGCGAGCCCACCACCTACGAGCGGGGCGACGTGGAGGCCGGCTTCGCCGTGGCCGACTTCGTGGTCGAGCGGAGCTTCCGCACCGAGTGCGAGCTCCACACCCCCCTCGAGCTCCACGGCTGCGTGGCCCGCTGGGACGGGGACCACCTGACGCTGTGGGAGTCGACCCAGGGGGTGTACTCGGTCCAGCGATGGACGGCCGCCGTGCTCGGCCTCCCGCTCGCCAAGGTGCGGGTGATCGGCCACTACGTGGGCGGGGGCTTCGGCTCGAAGCTCCAGCCGTCCAAGCACACGGTGCTCGCCGCCGTGCTGGCCAGGAAGGCCGCCCGGCCGGTCAAGCTCTTCCTGTCGCGGGAGGAGACCTACCTCTGCGTGGGCAACCGGCCGCCGGCCAACATGACGGTGAAGGCGGGCATCACGAAGGACGGCAAGCTCACCGCCATCCGGTTCACCGGTCTGGGGACCGGCGGGGCCTACCCCGCTGGCGGGACCTCCCTCATGGACTGGCTCGCCCGGGACCTCTACGCCTGCCCCAACGTCAAGACCGAGCTGACCGACGTGTTCGTCAACGCCGGCCCCTCCCGGCCCATGCGCGCCCCGGGCCACCCTCAGGGGGCGTGGGCGCTCGAGCAGGTGATGGACGAGCTGGCGGAGAGGATCGGCATCTGCGGCCTGGACCTGCGGCTGAAGAACATCCCGACGGTGAGTCAGGCCCGGGACGGCCAGCCGTACACCACCACCGGCCTCGAGGAGTGCATCCGGGAGGGGGCGAAGGCGTTCGGGTGGGAGGAGCTCTACCATCGGGATCCGGGCGACGGGCCGGTCCGCCGGGGCGTCGGCATGGCCGCATGCCTGTGGATCGCCGGCGACGGCGGGCCGCCGTCGACCGTGGTGGTGAAGCTGTTCGCGGACGGCAGCGTGAACCTCAACATGGGCGCCAGCGACATCGGCACCGGCACCAAGTCGGTGATGGCGATGGTGGTGGCCGAGGAGCTGGGCGTCGACCCGGACGGCATCCAGATCGAGCACGCCGACACCGGGACCACCCAGTACGCGACGCCGAGCGGCGGGTCGAAGACGATTCCCACCGAGGCGCCCACCGTGCGCCGCGCCGCCCTGGCGGTCAAGGAGCAGATCCTGGACCTGGCGGCCGCGCAGCTCGAGGTGGCCGCCGGGGACCTGGAGCTCCGCGACGGCGTGGTGTCCACTCCCGACGGTTCCCAGAGCGTGAAGATCACCGAGCTCGAGGGGCTCCGGCGCCGCGGCGTGATCCTCGGCGTGGGCTACCGGGGAGACAACCCGGAGGGCAAGGTGGTGAACCCGTTCGCCGCCCAGTTCTGCGAGGTGGAGGTGGACATGCGCACCGGCGAGGTGAAGATCCTCCGCTTCCTCGGCGCCCACGACAGCGGCCGGGTGATGAATCGCCTCACCTTCGACAACCAGGTTTTCGGCGGCATCACCATGGGGATCGGCCTGGCGGCCACGGAGCAGCGGATCCTGGACCGGGCGTCGACCGGCACGATGGTCAACGCCAACTGGCACGACTACAAGGTGCCGACCATGCTCGACGTGCCGCCGGAGATGGTCTCGGTGCCGATCGACCGGCCGGACCCGGAGGCCAACCCGTCCGGGGCCAAGGGCCTGGGCGAGCCGGTGACCATCCCGACCGCCGCGGCGGTGGCGAACGCCGTCTACCACGCCACCGGCGTGCGCGTGACCGACAGCCCGATCACTCCCATGCAGTTGAGCCGTCTGCTGGCCGAGCGGACGGAGGAGGACTGACGCCATGGCGAGCCCCAACTTCAAGTACGTCCGTCCGACGAACCTCCAGGGGGCGATCGAGCTGGGCTCCGCCGCCGGCGCGCGGTTCCACGCCGGCGGCACCGACCTGCTCGGCTGCCTCCACGACGGGGTGTTCGACGCCGAGACGGTGGTCAGCCTGTCCGGGCTGGGGAACCTGCGGGGGGTCGCCCGGCGGACCGACGGCGGCCTCGCCGTCGGCGCCCTCACCACCATCACCGAGGTGGCGGAGCACCCGCTGATCCGCGAGCGTTCCGCGGCCCTCGCCCGGGCCGCCTCCGAGGTGGCGAGCCCGCAGCTCCGGCACCAGGGGACCCTCG
>JASFUJ010000309.1:0-5169 GCA_050050355.1 Acidobacteriota bacterium | reverse complement strand
GCTCCATGTGCCCGGCGCGCACCGCCACGCTCATCGCGAGCAGCGGCACGAACACCCGAAAGCCGCACGCGGCCGCCAGCCCCAGGCCCAGAGCGACGCTGAGTAGGGTTTCCATGGAGGCAGTCTACCGCACCGGCAGGGACAGTCCTGGCGCGCAGAGTCCGCGTGAAGCTTCGCCTCGAAGCGGCGAGGCATCGAGCGTCGAGGGGATGCGAGCTCCGGGCGGTGGCGCCCCCAGCCTCCCCGCGAGGGGAGGCAGGGGGACGGGGGGTTTGGAGGGGTGATCCAGAGGATCGCGCCCCCTGCTCGTCCGCGAGGGGAGGCAGGGGGACGGGGGGTTTGGAGGGGTGATCCAGAGGATCGTCCAGGTCGATCGGAGCGGCGTTACCGCCGGTTCGAGACCTCTCGGCTCAGTCGTTACGAGCTCGGCCTCCGTAAAAGCTCAATCGATATACCCCAGGGCGCGGAGCCGCTCCTCGTACTCCTTCGACATGGCGGGATCGACCTCGACCTCGACGCGGCGGTTCACCGCGAAGTTGCCGTAGGACCGGACGTGCAGGAGCGGCTGCGTCTCCCGGAGCTCGCCGGTCAGCAGGTCCCCGAGCACCCGGCCGGACAGGTCCTCGGCCACCGGCAACCCGTGCAGGTAGAGGAGCGTCGGCAGGACGTCGAGGACGTCGGTCCGATCGTGGAGAAGCTCCCGGAGGGAGCCCAGCGGGTTCAGGTTGAGGTTCCGGCCCGCGGCGATCCCCGGTCCCCGGGCGACGATCACCCCGTAGGGGCTGTGGTCGGCGCCCTTGGCGTGCTCGTCGTCGAGCTGGAAGCCGTGGTCGGAGACGATCAGGATCGTGGCGTCCTCGGGCAGGTGGTCCAGCAGCTCGCCCAGGTACGAGTCGATCACCCGGTAGTAGTTGGGGACGACCACCTGGTGGTCCCGGAACCCCTGAGGGAGCGCCGGCACGACGTCCTCCTCCGGAGCGGCCATGGCGCGCCAGAAGTGGTGGCTGAGGGCGTCGATGCCCTCGAAGTAGACAGCGTAGAGGTCCAGGCGCTCCCGGTCGATCAGGTATTTGGTCATGTCCAGGTAGGAGCGATCCTGCCAGAGCACCGAGTACATGGTGCTCGCCTCCGCGTCGGTCAGCACCGGGTAGTGATGGAACGGGAACACGGCCTCGTGCACCCAGTCCCGGAGCTCCCGCGGGCTCGCCACCTCCCGGGGCAGCTCCTCCACCAGCTCCGGCGGATACGTCAGCCCGGAGGTCACCGGCTCCGCGCCCCGGTGCCCCCGCAGCCCGAGGTGGCTCGACGCCATGTAGCCCGACACCTCCTCCGCCGGCCAGGTGGCCCACCAGCCGACCACGCCCACCCTCCGATCGAACGCGGAGAACAGGTTCCAGAAGGCCGCGGCCCGACGGTGGGTCGTCGCGGCGACGTTGCCCGTGCCCCGGACGGCCGGGAGGGTGAAGTCGGTGATCCCGTGCCGCTCGGGGCGGACCCCGGTGGCGAGCGACGTCCAGACCACCGGGGACCAGTACCCCCACTTGTCCACCTTCTCCCGGTAGGTGCGGAGCGAGTGGAGGACGCCGTAGCTCCCCTCCTCCATCAGGCGGGCCAGGTGGGGCAGCTCCCCGCGGTGGACCATCGGCAGCGCCGCCGTCCACGACATCCCGTCCACCGCCACCAGGAGGGTCGTGCGCTCCGCTCCCGGGACGGCGGCCGCCGCCCCGGCCGGCTCGGACGCCTCGGCCGGCTCCGGAGAGGCTTCCGGCCGGTCGGGGCTCAGCACGGCGACCACCCAGAGCGCGGTCCCGAGGATCGCGGCCCCCCAGAGGGCCCACGCGGTGCGGCGCGGCGCCCCCGCCGGAAGCCAGGGAATCAGCAGCGCGACGACGCCGAGGCCCCAGAGGGCCAGGAGCTCCCCCGCACCGCTCACGAACAGCGGACCGCCGTCCAGCTCGATCGTCAGGGGGCGGTGCCGGGCGACCAGGACGGCCCCCCAGACCGCCAGGAGGGTCCAGACCACGGAACCGGTGAGCAGCAGCCAGCGTCTGGACGTCATCGACGCCTCCTCGTGCTCGGAGTCTGCGGAGAGATCGGGCCGTGCGGACGGTTCGTGAGGTCCCCGGTCCGCCTCACAGCACCGGCGTGGCCGGAACCTCGCCCTCGACCCCGGCGGCGGCGCGGAGCTCGCCGGCCCGCTCCGTGGACTCCCAGGTGAAGTCCTTCTCGTCCCGGCCGAAGTGGCCGTAGGCCGCGGTCTGGCGGTAGATCGGCCGGCGCAGGTCGAGGTAGTCGATGATCCCGATGGGGCTGAGCGGGAAGAACTCCCGGACCACCCCTTCGAGCTTGCGGTCGGAGACCGGCGCCGTCCTCTCGCTGTCGACGTGGACGGAGACCGGCTCGGGCACGCCGATGGCGTAGGCGAGCTGCACCTCCACCCGATCGGCGAGGCCGGCGGCCACCAGGTTCTTGGCGATGTGCCGGGCCATGTAGCTGGCGGAGCGGTCCACCTTGGTCGGATCCTTGCCGGAGAACGCTCCGCCGCCGTGGCTGCCCTGGCCGCCGTAGGTGTCGACGATGATCTTGCGCCCGGTGAGCCCGCAGTCGCCCTGGGGGCCGCCGATGACGAACCGGCCGGTCGGGTTGATGTGGAAGACGGTGTCGTCGTCCAGCAGGTCGGCCGGGATCACCGGCCGGATGACCTTCTCGATCAGCGTGCTCCGGATCGTCTCGTTGCTCACCTCGGGACCGTGCTGGGTCGACACCACCACGGTGTCCACCCGCACCGGCCTGCGGTCCTCGTCGTACTCCACGGTGACCTGGCTCTTGCCGTCGGGGCGCAGCCACGAGATCTCCTCGTTCCTGCGCGCCGAGGCCAGCCGACGCGTCAGCCCGTGGGCCAGCATGATCGGGAGCGGCATGAGCTGCGGGGTCTCCCGGCAGGCGAACCCGAACATCAGGCCCTGGTCGCCGGCGCCCCCGGTGTCCACCCCCTGCGCGATGTCGGGGGACTGGGGGTCGATGGCCGAGAGCACCGCGCAGTGATCGGCGTCGAAGCCGTGATCCCCCCGGGTGTAGCCGATCTCCCGGATCGTGCGGCGGGCGACGCCCGGGAAGTCGAGCGTGCCGCGGGTGGTGATCTCCCCCGCCAGGAGGGTCATGCCGGTGGTCACCAGGGTCTCGCAGGCCACGCGGCCGTTCGGGTCCAGGCGCAGGACCTCGTCCAGGACGGCGTCGGAGATCTGGTCGGCGATCTTGTCCGGATGGCCCTCGGTGACCGATTCGGACGTGAACAGGTGCGTCTTCCCGTGAGGGGTCGTGGAGCTCATCGTGCACAAGCCTCGCTTCGGGGGTCGATCTGAGCGTCGGGGGATCCGGCAGGGGATCCGGCCCGCCGGCCGCCGGCGGGCGAATGTCTCGGCGGACGGCGCATGCTACCAGGAGCATCTAAGCAGGGTCAACGAGGGCGGAAGAGGACGATCGCGGCGCTCAGCGCCACCGGACCGCGCGGTCCGAGGTCACCCCGAGGATGCCGTAGAAGAGCGTGGAGAGGGCGTGCACCGTGGCGATCTCCACGGCGCGCCGGCGCGTCTCGAGGCCGCCGGTCAGCGACGCGATCATGCCCCCGCTCTTGCGGGTTCCGGGGACCGCGAACGGCACCTGGTCGTGGCCCAGCCCGGAGAGCAGGCGCGACGGCACCTGGACCGAGCCGCTCGACCCCCAGGCCCGGCCGATGGGCGAGAGCACCAGGGTCCAGTTGCGCACGAAGTAGAGCGGCTCCTCCCTCTCGCGCGTCACGGTGTGCAGCCCGCCCTCGCTGGCGACGAAGAAGTGGTACTCGCCCCGGTAGCGTTCCTGGATGGAGCCCGCCCGCCGCTCCACCCACTCCATGATCTCCCCGTCCGAGATCGGAAGCCCGGTGGGCTGCTCGGGGTCCTCCTGGGAGACGACGGCGATCGACAGCGGGCGGTCCAGCCGGGCCCGGAAGAAGCGCAGGAAGCCGTCGCGCACGCCCAGGTGGCGCTCCGGGGTGGGGCCGGCGACGGCGACCTCGATGCCGGTCTGAAGGCGTTGCCAGAACTCACGCGTTTCCATCGCTCGGGTCGGGTTCCTCGTCGGTCTGCGGTCGGTCTCTGGAGGGGGAAGACGCCCGCGGGGGGCGTAAAGAGCACTAAGATGGCGCGGTGATCACCAGCCGCCGGAATCGGAAGATCAAGGATATGCGCCGCCTGCGGCGAAGTAAAGGTGCCCGGGCGCTGCTCGAAGGCCCCCACCTGGTGGCCGCCGCGGCGGCCGCGGGGCTGGAGCTGGAAGAGGTCCTGGTGGTCCCCGGCTTCCTGGAGCGGGGCGGCGGCGGCGAGGAGCTCCGGGCGATCCTCGCGGCGCTGCCGGAGCCGCCCGACGAGGTGGCGCCCGAGCTGCTGGAGGAGATCGCCGACGCCGACTCCCCCCGGGGGCTGGTGGCGGTGGTCCGCCTGGTCCGGGGCGGGGTGACCACCCTCCCGGTCCGGCCGGACGGCGTCTACCTGTTCGTCGAGGGGCTCCAGGACCCCGGCAACCTGGGCGCCCTGGCCCGCTCGGCGGAGGCCGCCGGCGCCGCCGGGCTCGCCCTGGCGCCGGGCACGGTCCATCCCAACCACCCGCGGGCGCTCCGCGGCTCGGCGGGCAGCCTGCTCCGCCTTCCGACCGCCCTCGGCGTGGCGCCGGACGCGCTGGACGAGCACCTGCGGGGCGCCGGCGCCGCCCCGCGCTGGCTCGCCCTGGCGCCGCGCGGCGGCACCGGCCTCTGGCGGGCGGAGCTGGACGGCTGCCGGGTGCTGGCCCTGGGGGCCGAGGGACCGGGGCTCTCCCCGGAGCTCGACGCCCGGTGCGACCTCCACCTGACCATCCCGCTGGCCGGCGAGGTGGAGTCGCTCAACGCCACGGTGGCGGCGGCGGTGACCCTGTTCGAGATCCGCCGCCGGCGCTTCGCCTCCCACTCCGACTCCGATTCCCCCGAGCCTCGGGAACACGAGCTCCGGCTCGAGGGGAAGAAGAGGGACGGGGGATTGTCGGGGTGATCCGGTCTACCCTTCTTTCGCCTCCTTCACCGCCGCGATGAACGCCGGCAGGAACTCGTGGACGTCCGCCACCACGCCGTAGTCGGCCAGCGCGAAGATCGGCGCGTTC
>JASFUJ010000308.1:0-5185 GCA_050050355.1 Acidobacteriota bacterium | reverse complement strand
CTCCGTCTCCCGCAGGTGCTCGCCGCGGCGCCGGCGGGTCTCCTCGGCTTCTCTCCGGGCCGCGTCCCGCTCGCCGCGGCGCTCCCGTCCGGCGGCCTCGGCGCGCTCCCGGTCCCTGGCCACCTCCGCGGCGCTCCGCTCCAGGTCGTCGGCATGCTCCCGCTTGGCCCGGAGGGCTTCCGCCGACCGCATGGCCTCGGACTGTTCGAGCGCCGCCAGGGCTCCCCGGGAGCGGTCCACCGACCGGGCCAGCTCGTCCTGGCGCTCCCGGAGCTCCTCCAGGCGGTCGTCGAGCGCGTCGCGGGCTTCTTCGGCGTCGCGCGTCTCTCCGGCGGTCTTGTGGTACCGGCTGTCGGCGCCGCGCACCTCGGCGGCGCGCCCCCGGGCCACCCCGCGGGCGTAGGTCCGGTAGACGCCGAGAAACTCTTCGAGCTGCCGGGCCGCCGCCTCGACGCCGGCGAGCGCCCGCTCGTCCTCCTCCAGGCGCTCGAAGCCCTCGGAGAGCTGGCCGATCAGGTCGGCGTCCACGGGCGGCAGGCTCTCGGCCAGGAGGTCGGAGAGGCTGGACGGGTCGAGCTTCTGGGAGAGCTGGGGGCGCCGGAGCTGGAGCAGCAGGTGGCGGAGCGCGGCGAAGCGGTCCCCGCCGAGGGAGTAGAAGAGATGGTCCACCCGGTCGCGGTACTCGCGGCCGGTGTCGTAGACCGCGCCCCGCGCGCCCGCCGGGGCATCGGGTGGCCGTCCCACCCCGTCCCCGAGCACCTTCTTGAGCTCCTCTTTGAGGAGCGGGCGGCGGTCTGGACCGAGCAACGCCAGGTCGGCCCCCACCCGGCGGGGCGCGACGAAGTACCAGGAGTCGACCCGGCGCGTGCGCCGCGTCGCCCGCAGGCCGCACCCGATGGTCCAGTAGACCGGCTCGCCGCCGGTCTCCAGCCGGCCGAGCTCGATCCAGACGTAGCCCACGCGGCTGTCGTGACGGTCCCCCTCGAGCAGGTTCCAGTACATGGTCCGCGCGGTGCCGGCGAACGGATCCAGCCGGTTCGGGGAGAGGTCGGCGTCCAGGAGGAAGGGGAGGAGGACCTCCAGGGCCTTCGACTTGCCGGTGCCGTTCTCGCCCCGCAAGAGGAGCCGCCCCTGGTGGAAGCGGAGCTCCTGCTCGTCGTACTGCCAGAGGTTGAGGATGCCGGCCCGGAGAGGCGTGAAGCGCCGCCGTTCCGGGAGCGGGAGCTCCGGTGCCTTCCGTTCGGGGATCTCGAACAGGGCCCCCTCCGGCCGGACGGGATCGTGCGCGCGGTCGCTCACGGCGAGCCCTCCCCGTTCCGGTTCCGGGCGTCGGCGCCGTCCGCCTCCGCCGCCGCTCCGTCGTCCCGCTCCGGGACCTCGCGGGCCTCGTACCGGGCGAGCGCCGGCAGCGGCACCGCGCCCTCGGGCCGCAGCTCGGCGAGGCCCATGGCCTCCAGCCGCTCGAGCGCTTCGCCGGCGAGCCGGGCGATGCCGCCAGGCTCCTCGGTGAAGCGCTTGCTCCAGAGGCCGCTGTGGCGCTCCGCGGCTCGTTCGAGGAACGCTTCGACGGCGGTCCGGGGGATCGTGGGTTCCGCGAGCGGGCGGCCTCGAGCGTCCTCGGAACGGCCTCCATCCAGCTCGGAGCGTCCGTGCCGGGCCAGCTCCTCGGCCACCAGGAGCGCCGCGTGGGCCACCGTGCCGGGGGCGGGGAAGGTCAGGTCGGTCAGGCGTCCCGCCGGATCGACGGCCGCCAGGCCTTCGCGTCGCACCTCCACCTCGAGCCCGGTGGCATCGTGGGCCTGATGGGTCAGGTAGTGGCGCTGCGAAGTCAGGTAGGCGCGCTCGGCCTCGTCCAGGCCGTCCAGGTAGAGCACCGGCTCCTCGACCAGGCGCCGCATCAGCCGGTGGCGGGTGCGGCGGTTCGCGCCCTCGTCGGTCTCCGGGTAGCTCTCCCGGGATAGCTCCCAGGGACCGTCGGCGAGCGACGGCGGCACCGGGGCCGCCAGGACCTGCGCCAGCGGCCGGGCATGGACGTCGTAGAGGGCGTCACCGTGACCCTGGACGAAGGCGGTGTCGTCGCCGTCGGTGAGGGCGAGGATGCCCAGGTCCACCAGGAACCGGACGGCGTCCACGAAGGCTTGGCGCTCCGCGTGACGGTCGAGCTCGAACGGGGCCACCCCTTCCTCCGAGGCGGCGAGCACCTGGACCTTCTCCGCCAGCTCCGACAGGACGGTCTGGAGGTCCATCGTCTCGAGGGCCGCCAGCACCAGGCAGAGGAGGGCGTAGCGGCGGGGATCGAAGGCGGTTCCCGACGGCGATCGGGCCGGCCGCGGCCGGGCGTCGGGGGCCGGCCGCTTGTGGAGCCGGGCGAGCTCCGGCTCGACCACCAGGCGATAGCCGAGCAGATCCGCGAACCAGCCGGCGAGCCAGCGCTCGTGCCGGCGGACCAGCGCGAAGGTCTCCTGTTCGTACGGGCCGAGGCCGGTGTCGGTGACCAGCGGTCGGGCGAGCAGCAGGCGGACCGCCCGGCGGCGCTCCTCCCGGAGGAGCTCGCGGTCGGGAGATTCCGGAGACTCCACGACCTCCGCGTGCGGAGCGTCCCGTTCGGGAAGGCGCAGCAGGCTCATGGCGCCGAGCCCGTGCGGGTCGCTTCGGTCGACCGAACCGCGGCGCCGTCCACCGTGCCCCCCGTTCCGGCCGTCCGATCCTCGACGCTCAGGCGAAACGCGGGGAGGTCCAGCCGGCCGGCCGGTGTCCGGAGCACGGCCCGGGCGCCGTCGGGTTGGGGAGCCTCCAGGCGGAGCTCCAGGAGGCCGTCCCGGCTCCGGCTCCGCCGCGCGCCGTCCCGCCCGGGCGGCAGCGCCAGGAGCCGGTCGAGGAGCCTCAGCAGCAGGTCGAGCTCGTCGCCGCTCAGCGGTTCGTCCCGGGTCAGCTCGGCCAGGGGGATCGGGCCGCGCCCCGCGAAGCGGCGCAGCGCGGCCGCCCGGGCCGCCCGGTCGCGACGGTGGCGCTCGGCGAGGAAGCGCCGCGCCTTCCGGTGGTCCACGACCCGGGCCGTCCGGCCCAGCGTGGAGGTGCGGCCGGTCTTGCGCAGCACGGGAGCCACCGGCACCGGCGGAGCGTCCCACCAGCTCGTGGTCGGTGGGATCCGCTCGGGATCCTCATGGCGCTCCCCCAGGTGGCGGGCGCCGAACAGCCCGAACGCCGTGGTGAAGAGGCGGTGGGCCTCGGCGCCGCCGCCGTCCCGGGAGCCCAGGTCTTCGAACCATGCGGCGAGCCGGACCAGGTCGGCGGTCCGGTTCACCCGGCGGAAGCGCTTCTCGTGGAGGCGCTCGAGCACCAGCAGGATGCGGTTGATGGCGGTCCGGGCGGCGCCCCGGAGGAGCTCCACGGTGGGGGGCTCGCGGCCCTCCCCCAGGAACCAGGCGACCATGCCGCGCCACTGGCGGGCGAGCTCGGCCGAACGGTCGCGCAGGCCCTCGGGCGTGGGGGTCGTGTCGGCGCGGGCGGCGAGCTCGACCATCCGCCGGGCGCCGTCCGCGTCGCCTCCCGCCGTGGCTTCGGCCTCTCCGCCCCGCATCTCCCGACCCTCGTCGATCCGCCGGAGGGCCGTGGAGATCCGCGGCGCCACCTCCGAGAGCTCGCCCACGAACTGCTCCAGGTACTCGAGGACCGCCTGCTTGTAGATCAGGAAGGAGGAGGCGTCCACCTCGCCCGCGTCGATCGCCTCGTGGAGCCTGGCCAGGAAGGTGCTGGCGTTCTCGGTGAGCGCCCGGAACTGCTCGGCGGCGGTGAACAGGTGCTCGTAGAGGGTCTCCGGCCGGGGCTCGCTCCGCTCCATCTCGGCGGCCAGGGCTTCCAGGTTCCGGAGGATCGCCCCGAGCATCACCCGCTGGAGCGAGCCGCTGCTTTCGAGCGCCTCGACCACGCGCCCCACGGCCCGCTCCGCTGCCTCGCCGGCCGGGGTCATCTGGTAGAGGTAGTGGCGGCGCCGGAAGTCCTCCAGGGTCGCCACCCGTCCGGTGTCGTGGCTCCGGCGCAGGTTCCCCCATTCGACCAGCTTGTCCAGGGCGCGCTCCAGGCTCGCGCGATCCGGAAGCTCGGACTCGGGCAGCCGGTCCGGGAGCGCCCGCGCCACCTCGTCCGGCCGGAGCTGGATGCGGTAGCGCTCCTTCTCCTCCAGGAAGAGCCGCATCACCGCCCGGTAGACGGGCGCCAGCGGCTCGACCGTGTAGGCGAAGAGGGTGAGGGGCCGAGGGGGGAGTGGGGTGTGGAGCGGCGCGTCGTGGGTCATCCTGCATCCGGGCGGAGCAGTTCGGGCGGCATCATACCACCGCCCCGTCCGGACCGGGACGCCACCGCTTGACCGATCCCGGCCGATCGAGGAAGATCCCCTCCCGCGTGTTCCAGCCCCGTCCGAGCCCGATCGAACCGCCCGGAGAGCTCCCCGCCGTGGACGACACCCGAACCGGCATCCTGTGTACCCTCGGCGCCTACACCTTCTGGGGCCTGGCGCCGATCTACTGGAAGCTGGTGGCGGACGTCCCCGCGACCCAGCTCCTGGCTCACCGCATCGTCTGGAGCGTCCTGATGCTGGGGGTGCTGGCGGCCGTGCAGCGGCGGGGACGGGAGCTCGGCCGGGTGTTCACCTCCGCGCGGGTCACGGCGACCCTCCTCGCCACCACCGCGCTGATCGGCGCCAACTGGCTGATCTTCATCTGGGCCATGTCGACCGAGCGCATCCTCCACGCCAGCCTCGGCTACTACATGAACCCGCTGGTGACGGTGCTGCTGGCGATGGTGTTTCTGGGGGAGCGCCTGTCCCGCGGGCGCTGGATCTCGGTGGCTCTGGCCGCGCTCGGCGTGGCGATCCTGGTGCTCCGGGTGGGCACCTTCCCCTGGATCTCCCTGGCCCTGGCGTTCACGTTCGGGTTCTACGGGCTGCTGCGCAAGACGGTGCGGGCGGACCCGGAGGTGGGCCTGTTGGTGGAGAGCTCGCTGCTGGCGCCCTGGATGCTCCTGCTGCTGTGGCGGGCGGACGCCGCCGGCACGGGAGCCTTCGGCAGCGCGGGCGTCGGCTTCGATCTGCTGCTGGTGGCTTCCGGCGCCGTCACCGCCGTGCCGCTGCTGCTCTTCACCCACGGCGCCCGGCGCCTGCCGCTCGCCACGGTCGGGTTCTTCCAGT
>JASFUJ010000307.1:0-5188 GCA_050050355.1 Acidobacteriota bacterium | reverse complement strand
CGGTCGGGGACGAGCCCCGAGGCAACGGGCGGTCGGGGACAAGCCCCGAGGCAACGGGCGGTCGGGGACGAGCCCCGAGGCAACGGGCGGTCGGGGACAAGCCCCGACCCCACACAGCGGGGGGACGAGCGTAGGCGGGGGGCTCGTCCCCCCGCGCCCCCGCGCCCCCGCGTCCCCTACTGCACCTGCGGCGGCGTCACGCTGTCCCCGCCCGGCAGGTACCCCTCCTCCGCCTGCTCCGGATCGACCGCCCAGACCGCCAGCCACCCGCCGGTCGCCAGCGGCTCCTCGCTCCGGTCCGGAGCGATCCTGGTGGCCTGATAGGTCCCGAGGGTGTAGGACAGGTCCTCCGAGCTCGCCTCCACCGTGCGCTCCGGGTGGAAGGCGAAGATCGCCCCCGTCCCGGGGCCGAGCAGGCCCTGGCGCTCCAGCGCCTGCTCCAGGTAGAAGGCCCGGTCCCGGCGCAGGGGACCGTCCGCGACCACGCGCCAGACCCCGTCCTCCTGCTTGCTCCAGACGGAGAGGTAGCGCCCTTCGCTCGTCTGCTCCTCCTCCTGCTCCGAGCCGGTGAGGGCGGTGAGCGCGAAGTCGCCGATCGTGTAGGCCAGGTCACCCGAGGCGGCCATCCGGACGCCGCTGGGGGCCCAGGTGAGCTCGACGGCGCGGTCCTCGGCCATGAGCGGCGCCCAGCCTTCGACCACCGCGTCCCGGCCGCGGAGGATGCCGGCGCCGCCGAGGAAGACCGCGTCCTCCGCCAGCAGGGCGGCGAAGGTCTCCGGCTCGCCGGCGGCCACCGCCGCGGCCAGGGCCTGGTCGGCGGCGATCACGGCCGCCCGGGGGTCGTCCTCGGCGGCGGTCTCCGCCGCGCCGCCGGACGCGGCTTCCATCATCTCCTCGGCCTCCTCGACGGCCTCCGCGGTCTCGGCCGCCGTCTCTTCGGTCTGGCCGGCCGGAGCCTCCTGGGCGGCCAGGCGGGCGGCGGCGCCGAGCCCCGCCCCCCCGGAGCCGACCAGGGCGGACCCCAGTCCGGCCGCGAGCACGATCTGTACGAACAGGCTGTGGGATCTCATGGCTCGATTCTGCCCGATTCCGGGGCCGCGGGGGAAGCCGCGGCCCCTTCGACCGCCGCCGCCAGCCCGTCCGGGGCGCCCTCGCCGTCGCTGCGATGGGCCAGGAGCTCCCGGGCCGGACCGCTGGAGGCGACCACCGCGGCCACCGCCCCCAGGCCGACGCCGCAGGCGCCGTAGATCAGCGGGATGTTCCGGTCCAGCAGATCGGCCACCACGCCGATGGTGCCGGAGGCCACCGGCGAGGCCACCAGGATCAGCGTCTCGAACAGGCCGAACACCCGCCCCCGGATCGCCGACGGCGTGGTCACCTGGAGCAGCGTCACCAGGTGGACCGTGTTGAACGCCAGCATGGCGCCCGCGGCGGAGACCAGCGCCAGGGCGACCCAGGGCTGCCGCGCCGTCCCCAGGAAGCCGGCGGCGGCGGCGAAGCCTCCGGCGCAGGCCAGGTAGAGGACCACCCGCGGCCGCCCCTCGACGCCGGTGAGCCCGGCGCCGGCGCCGCCGACCAGCGATCCGACCCCGAACGAGGCGATCAGGAAGCCGTACCAGACCGGTCCCAGCCCCAGGAAGTCCTCCACGAAGAAGGGCAGAAGCACCAGGATCGACACCATGAACAGGGTGTTGACCGGGGTCAGCAGCAGGATCAGGCGCAGGCCGGGGCGGCTCCACACATGGGCGAACCCCTGCTTCAGGTCCCGGCCCACGTCGCGCACCATCCGCCGCACCCCGGGCGCCCGCTCCGGCAGCTCCTGGGGGATGCGGATGAAGCACTCGCTCACCGCCGAGAACAGGTAGGTCACGCCGTCCACCAGGAACAGCACTCCCGGCCCGAGAAACCGGTAGAGCACGCCGCCCACGCCCTGGCCCACCGCCGTCGAGACGTCGACCGAGATCCGGTTGAGGGAGTTGGCCGCGGTCACCCGGTGCGGCGGCACCAGGTCGGGCACCGCCGCGGTGGCCGCCGGCCGGAAGGTCGATCCGGCCGCCCCGAGGACGAAGGAGACGCCCACCAGCCAGGGGAAGATCCAGTCCGGCTCGCCGAAGACGCCGAGCACCAGGGCGGCGAGGGAGAGGGATGCCAGGCCGCAGGCGGTGTCGCTGGCGATCATGATGCCCCGGCGGGAGAACCGGTCGGCGAGCGCGCCGCCGAGGGGGCCGAGGATCGCCGCCGGCAGCGAGCCGGCGAGCATGGCGAGCCCGAGCAGGGTCGCCGAGCCGGTCTCCCGCTTGACCCAGAAGATCATGGCGATGGCGAACGCCTGGGTGCCGAGCTGGCTGACGAGCTGCCCCTGCCAGAGCAGCGCGAAGTGCCGGTTCCAGAGGCGGGCGGGGGCCGGGTCCACGGCGCTCATTCGGCGGGCACCAGCCGGAGCACGGCCTCCGCCCGGGCGTCCACCGCCGGCCGGTCGACGAGCACCGGGTGGTCCTCGACCGCCGCCCACAGGGCGACCTGGTCGTCCCGGTGGCGGTGGAAAGCGTGGCCCGACTGGCCGGTGCTGTTGACCGCCCGCGACCGGGAGAGGTCCCCCAGGTCGGCGATGAAGCGCTGACTCACGCCGAAGAACATCCGGAACGGATCGCGCAGGTCGGGCGTGCCCTCGTTGACCGTGAAGACGTCGCCGCCGTAGGGCACCCGGGCCGGGTTGAAGATCCACTCCAGCGGCGCGATCCCGCTCTGGCCGAGGGGCGCGTGGGCCAGGTCGGCGTAGTGCATCGCGCCCCACCTCCAGGCCGAGGGGTCGTCCCCGTGGCGCTCGGCCAGGAGGGCCACGGCCTGTGCCAGCGCCCGGTGGAGGATCTCGTCGCGGGTCTCCACGGCGTCGGGGGTGTCCACGTCGTCGAACCAGCGGTCGTCCGGCCGCTCCATGAGCTCCACCAGGAACGGCACCTGGGCGATGCCGAACACCCGGTACTCGACCCCCAGCTCCTCGCCCAGCTCGTCGCCGAAGATCGCGGTCCACAGGAAGTGGAACCAGCCCTGGTAGACCGCGGCGGCCGAGCTGTCGGCGGCCATGACGTGGTCCCAGCCCCGGAGCTCCGCCAGGGCGGCCTCCTCGAGCGGGGTCAGCGACTCCAGCCCCTCCAGGCGCAGCAGGTGCGGCGCCAGCTCGGTGGCGGGGATCGAGAGCTGGTCGGCCTGGAGGGCGCGCACGTCGTCCAGGTCCATGGCCTCGCCGGCGGCGAGAACCTGGTGGATGCGCCGGGCGCGGTACGGGTCCGCCATGTCGTGGGCCAGGTGGTACGGGTAGTCGTCGCCGACGGTCCGGTTGTTGGCGGTGACCACGTAGCCTTCGGGCGGGTTGAGGGTCCGGGGCAGCTCGTCGTAGGGGATGAAGCCTCGCCACTCGGCCTCGCCGGTCCAGCCGGGCCGGGGCATCAGGCCGGTGTCCCCCTCCGGCCGCAGGGGCACCTTGCCGGTGCCCTGGTAGCCGACGTCGCCGCCGGCCCCGGCGAAGGTGAAGTTGACGCTCGGCGTGTCCCAGTCGGCCAGGGCGCGCCGGAACGAGCCCCAGTCCTCCGCCAGGTCGAGGCCGAGGAGGGCGTCCATCAGCCGCTCGCCGGTGGTCAGGCCGGTCCAGGCCAGCGCGGTGGGCGGGGCGTCGGCCAGATCCTCCACCACGGCGTTCATCAGCGGCCCGTGGTGGGTGGCGAGCACCTCGAGGGCGACCGGCTCGCCGCCGGCGACCTCGATGGTCTCGGTCCGGCGCTCCAGCTCCCGCCACTCGCCCCGGAACCGGTAGCGGGTCGGGGCGTCGGAGTCGTCCAGGCGCTCGACGAACAGGTCCTCCACGTCCGAGCACATGTTGGTGATGCCCCAGGCGGCCGAGCGGTTCTGGCCGATCACCACCAGGGGCAGGCCGGGGAAGGAGAAGCCGACCACGTCCAGGCGCCCGCCGTGGAGGCCGTTCTCGTACCAGACCGACGGCGTCTGGAGCCCCAGGTGGGTGTCGTTGGCCAGGATCGGCCGGCCGGTGGCGGTGCGGCTGCCGTGGATCACCCAACTGTTGCTGGCCCAGGCGGGACCACCGGCGGCGGGATGGGGCACGAGTCCCGGAATCGGAACCGCCGCGGACCGCTCCGGACGCTCTCCGGCGGAGAGCGGCGCCGAGACGATCACCGGCGCACCGTCCGGGTAGCCCGGGAGCAGCTCCGCCACCGCCTCCTCCCCCACCCGCTCGGCGAGCTTCGAGCGCAGGATCTCCATCGGGTAGTTGAGGCTCAGGTTGAGGCTCATGAGCTTGCCCCAGGCCAGGCTGTCCACCGGGGTCCAGGGCCGCGGCTCGAAGCGGAGGATCGAGAGCTCCACCGGCAGCCGGTTCCGGTGGGTCTCGAGGAAGTGGTTGACGCCGGCGGCGTACGCCTCGAGCATCGCCCGGCTCTCCGGGGTCAGGGCCTCGGCGTCCCGCTCCGCCGCCCGGCGCAGGCCGAGGGTGCGCAGGAAGCGGTCGGCGTCGACCACCGCGGGACCCAGGACGCTCGCCAGCTCGCCCCCCGACACCAGGCGGTTCCAGAGCATCTGCCAGAGCCGGTCCTGGGCGTGGACGTAGCCCTGGGCGAAGAACAGGTCGTGCTCGTCCTCGGCCCAGATGTGGGGCACGCCCCACGCGTCGCGGACGATCTCCACCGGGGCGTGGAGGCCGGCGGCGGCGACCTCCCCGTCCACGTCGGGCCAGGCGCTCCGCACCCGCCAGACGGAGAAGGCGGCGGCCGCCGCCACGAGGAGGACC
This sequence comes from Acidobacteriota bacterium, assembly GCA_050050355.1. Classification (GTDB taxonomy): domain Bacteria; phylum Acidobacteriota; class Thermoanaerobaculia; order Multivoradales; family DATKCC01; genus JASFUJ01. Next base: position 390 of record JASFUJ010000307.1, on the reverse strand, counting down.
AGGGCGAGGGCACCCCACTTGACGAGTTTCAGGATCAGGCGCTTCACGGTCTAGTCCTCCATCAGCACGGTCGCGCTCGTCCGCGGCCGGTCGTCGGCCCGCCGGAGCCGTTCGTGCAGGCGCCGGGCGAGGACCCGCACGTGCGGCTCGGCGAGCAGGGTGATGTGGTCGCCGGGGACGGTCTCCACCGCCACCGGCTCCGGGGAGTGGGCGCTCCAGCCCCGGGTCCCGTCGGGTTCCGGGCCGGAGCCGGAGACCGGGTCCGGATCCGAGCCCGTCCGGAACAGGGTGATCGGTCCCGGGTAGATCCCCGGGCGGTAGCCGGCCACGGCCCGGCAGTTGGCCTTGAACACGTCGAGCAGGCGGGCCAGGTAGCGGACCGCGCCGCCG
>JASFUJ010000306.1:0-5190 GCA_050050355.1 Acidobacteriota bacterium | reverse complement strand
GACCAGGAGGCCGACCTCCTGGACGCGGTGCTCGCCGCGGTCCAGGCCGCCTGGGCGTGGCGGCGCCGCGACCGGGGCTGGGGCATCCCGGAGGGCGCGGACGCCGGCGAAGGGTGGATCGTCGACCCGCTCACCCTCCGGAAGGCGTGATCGGCGGCGCCCCCGCCCGCTCCTCCCGCCAGCGCCCGCCGACGCAGGTCGCCGCCACCGCCCGGTTCCCGGCCCCGTAGACGATCGACTCCGCCAGCGTCGCCTCGCTCCAGCCCGCCAGGTCGGGGCCGGTCAGGTCGAAGGCCACGAAGTCGGCCCACGCCCCGGGGCGGATCGCCCCGACGCGGCCCTCCAGGCCGAGCGCCCGGGCCCCGGCGGTCGTCGCCGCCGCCAGCAGAGGCGCCGCGGACCGGCCCTCCGGGTCCCGCACCACGCCGCGCCGCTCCCCGGCCAGCCGCTGGACCAGCTCGAGCCAGCGCATCTCCTCGGTCATCGAGATCCGGGCGTTGGAGTCCGTACCCAGACAGACCGTGCCCCCGGCCGCCCGGACGCCGGGCAGGTCGGCGATGCCGTCGCCCAGGTTGGCCTCGGTGGTGGGACAGATGCACACGGTCCCGCCCGCTCGGGCGAACCGCTCCATGTCCTCCGGCGCCGTGTGGGTGCAGTGGACGCCGGTGACCCGGGGCGAGACCTCCAGCCGGTCGAGCAGGAGCTCCATGGGCCGGGCCCCGTAGGCTTCCAGGCACTGCTCGATCTCCCTCCGCTGCTCTTCGATGTGGAGGTGGAACGGCAGATCCCGGCGCACGGCTTCCGCGTGGAGCGCGGCGGCCTCGTCCGGGGTGGCGGCGCGCAGGCTGTGGGCCACCACGCCCAGGCTCTGGAGGCCGGGGTCCAGGGTCTGCGCCAGGTGGTCCATCCGGCGCCAGTAGGCCTCGAGCGAGGGCGACCGGAAGCGCCGCTGGGCCCCCTCCACCGGCCGGCCCGGCCCGCCGGCGGCGTAGTAGACCTGGAGCAGCGCCAGGCGAACCCCCGCCTCCGCGGCGGCCTCCAGGAGCGCCTCGTCCAGCAGGAAGTCCGCCTCCCGGGCGGAAACGTGATGGAGGTAGTGGAACTCGCCGACGGTGGTGATCCCGGCGGCGCGCATCTCCCGGAACGCCCGGAGCGAGAGCGCGCGGAAGGCCTCCGGGTCCAGGGACTCCACCAGGTCGTACATGGCCTCGCGCCAGCTCCAGAAGCTCCCCGCCCCCTCCGGGAAGGTCTCGCCGCGGCCCCGCAGACCCCGCTGGAAAGCGTGGGAGTGGGCGTTGACGAAGCCGGGCAGCAGGGCGCGGCCCGGGAGGCGGAGCACCGGCCGGGCTCCGACCGGGTCGGCCGATCCGGCCGGGTTCCGTTCCCCGTTGCCGAAGGGCTCCACGGCGTCGATCCGGCCCCGCCCGTCGACCAGGACCCGGACGCCGGGCTCGAAGCGGTCCCCGGTCCAGGTGAGCTCGGCCTCCACGACCTGGGCCCGGCTCGCGGTCCCGGCGCCGCTCATGCGGCCTCCCCGCCGCAGAAGTGGTCGATCGCCCGCTCCAGGTGTTCCCGGGCGGCGGCCAGGTCCGCCTTGGGCAGGAACTCGTTCGGCTTGTGGGCCACCTCGATCGCCCCGGGCCCGAAGACGGCGCAGTCCAGGCCACGGTCCCCCGCGCCCCCGGTGCCCAGCCGCTGGAGCCACCCGGCGTCGGTGGCGAAGGAGACCGACCGGCTCTCGGACTGGCCGACCAGGTCGCAGAGGAACCGGTGCACCGGGGCGTCGGCCGCCAGCTCCATGGGCGGGCTCGCCGAGAGCACCTCGAGCTCGTAGCCCTCGGGCGACGCCGTGGGGGCCACCGCCCGGCGGACCCGCTCGACCATCGGCCCGGTCTCCATCCCCGGGAGCAGCCGGATGCCCAGGTCGATCGAGCAGCGATCCGGCACCGTGTTGATCGCCGCGCCGCCCCGGATGATCGCCACGTTGAGCGGCGCGTACGGGGCGTCCGGGAAGTGCTCCGCCGCGGCCGGCCGCTCGGCCTCGAGCTCGCGCCGCAGACCGGCGAGGGCGGTGACCCCCTCGGCCGCCCGCTCGACGGCGTTGCTCCCCAGGTGGGGGTAGCCGCTGTGGGCGCTCACGCCCAGGTAGGTGAGCCGGAGCTTCAGGTGCCCCTTGTGCATGCGGACGACCCGGAGCCGTGTCGGCTCGCCGATGATCGCCGCCCGGGGCAGGGGCGGGCCATCCCACGCCGAGGCCCAGGTCTTCACCAGGTGCTCGGAGCCGAGGCAGCCGAGCTCCTCGTCGTAGGTGAAGAGCAGCACGAGCGGGTGGCGCAGCCGGTCGGGGTCCGCCTCGCGGGCGAGGTTCGAGGCCAGGGCGAGGAAGCCCTTCATGTCGGCGGCGCCCCGCGCCACCCAGCGGTCGCCCCGGTCGGTGAGCTCGAACGGATCGCTCTCCCAGCGGTCGGTGTCGTCGGCGGGGACCACGTCCATGTGGCCGGAGAGGACCAGGCCGGGACGGGCGTCCGGATCCTGCTCCTCCGGACCGACCCGGACGGCCAGGTTCACCTTGGAGCCGTCGGCGGAGCCCAGGCGGGTGACCCGCACGCCGGGCCGGTCCAGGTAGTCGGCGAGGAAGTCGGCGAGAGGCAGATTCGGGTTCCGGCTGACCGTGTCGAACGCGACCAGCCGGGCCAGCAGCTCGGCATCCGGGAGAAAGCTCATGGCGCCGACCCTATCGGATCGGAGACCCGCCGAATCGCCTTTGGGCCGCGCCCGGGGGGGTCGAAACCGCGGTGTTACACTGAACGACCGTCCGACGTCGTATCGTCGACGAACCGTCACAGACCGCGAGGTGACTCCCCGATGAACCCTCCCGAGATCGTCCGACTGACCCCCGGCAAACGCGTCCTCTTCCTCACCAAGGACCCGGAGCTGATCCGCCGGCAGCTCGCCGGGGAGCTCGACCTCACCCTGGACGATCTCTCCGCCGACGACCTGCTGGACGACATCAACACCGACGCCATGACCCCGGCGTGGGTCTGCTTCAGCCACCGGCCGGAGGACATCGCCCGGGACGCCTACGCCGGGTTGATCGTGGACGGGGAGCGACTGTTCCCCCGGGACGCGCTCCGGGACGGCGGCTTCGAGGTCATCGTCTCCGGCTACCGCAAGGGCGTCGGCTCCTCCCGCGAGACCGCGGTCCAGGCGGAGAAGTGGAGCGGCATCCGGATCGCCGTCGCGGCCTCCTTCGCCCCCATCCACGCCCGCAACAACGTCAACCAGGGCGTGCTGATGGCGGACCACGACATGCTTCGGCGGCTCCAGGCCGGCGACGGCGTGCCCCTGGAGGAGTTCTGCGCCGGGTGGGATCCGATCAGTCGGCTGGTGATCCGCCACGGCGGCCTGTTCCCGTTCGCCAGGGCGCTGGCCGCGGGCACGGTGGAGCTGCCCCGGCCGCAGACCGGCGAGCGGCCGATGACCATGGCGGAAAAGCTCCTGGCCCGGCATCTGCTCGACGACGGGCAGAGCTGCGTCAAGCCCGGGGACGCGGTGGTGGTGTCGGTGGACGGGGGCTACAGCCACGAGTTCACCACCGCCCAGGTCCACCACTTCCTGGAGCAGGAGTACGGACCGGACTACGAGATCCAGGACCCGTCCAAGTTCGCCGTGTTCGAGGACCACCTGATCTACGCGGACGACGTGCCGAAGATGCGGGGGTTCATCGGCAAGATCGAGGTGCTCCGGGACCTCCAGAGGGACCTGCAGGAGCACACCGGGGTCCAGGACTTCTCGGCCAAGGACCGGGTCTCGCCGGGCATCTGCCACGAGGTGGCCCGGGAGCGGCTCGTGGAGCCCGGGGACTTCATCCAGGCGACCGACAGCCACACCTGCATGGGCGGGGTGAACAACGCCCTGGCCTGGGGCGTGGGGGCGACCGAGTACGCCAACCTGCTCCACTCCGGGTTCACCCAGGTGGAGGTGCCGGAGTCGATCCGCTTCGAGCTCACCGGGGAGCTCCGCGAGGGGGTGACGGCGAAGGACGTGATGCTCCACATCCTGCTGGAGTACGCCAAGCCCCAGAAGACGCTCAACCGGGTGATGGAGCTCACCGGCCCGGGGCTCGCGAGCCTGTCGATGGACGAGCGGGCGACGCTCACCAACATGGCCACCGAGTGCTCGGCGCGGACGGCGATCGTCGAGGCGGATGAGGAGACCTTCCGCTGGCTCGCCGCGTGGCGGCCGGGCGTGGACCTGGACCGGCTGCGGGAGCGCGCGGTGGCGCCGGACCTGGGGGCGGTGTACCACGGCGGCGAGCACACGATCGATCTCTCCACGATCCGGCCGATGGTGGCCCATCCGGGGGATCCGGACCACGGGGTACCGTCCGACCCGACCAACGGCGCGTTCGTCGACGAGATCGGCGACGTGGAGATCGACATCGCCTACGGCGGGAGCTGCACGGCCGGCAAGATCGACGACCTGGTGTTCTACCACCGGGTGGTGCGGGAGGCCGTGGACGCGGGGCTGACGGTGCACGAAGGGGTGCGGTTCCTGATCCAGTTCGGCTCGGAGGCGGTGGAGGCCTACTGCCGGGAGCACGGCCTGGTGGAGGCGTTCGAGCGCGCCGGGGTGGAGCTGATCCAGCCGGGGTGCGGAGCGTGCATCGGTTGCGGACCGGGGGTCTCGGAGGCGCCGGACCAGGTGACGGTCTCGGCGATCAACCGGAACTACAAGGGACGCTCGGGCCCGGGCAAGCTGTACCTGGCCTCGCCGCTGACCGTGGCGGCGTCGGCGTTCACCGGCAAGATCTCGGCGTACCGGCCGGGGATGTTCGTGACCGTGGGGGAGCCGGTGGTGGTCTGAGCAGGCGGCCGCCGACTCCCGCTGTAGACTCTCGCCATGACCGCCCCCACCACCGCCCCCGACCCCGCCCGGCCCCTGGTCGAGGCGTGCGGGATCACCTTCGGCTACGGCCCGGACGCGGTCCTGGAGGACGTGGACCTGGCCGTCCACCAGGACGATTTCCTCGCCATCCTCGGACCGAACGGCGGCGGGAAGACGACCCTGATCCGGATCCTGCTCGGCCTGCTCGAGCCCTGGTCGGGATCGGTGCGGCGGCGGACCTCGGAGCGGCGGGGGGCGCTGGGCTACGTGCCCCAGTTCGCCGAGTTCGACCGGTCCTTTCCG
>JASFUJ010000305.1:0-5215 GCA_050050355.1 Acidobacteriota bacterium | reverse complement strand
CGCGTGTTCGGTGCAGGCGTCACGTGGTGGTCCCCCTCGATGAGCTCATGGCGCCGGCCGTCCTCGGGAAAGTGGACGTAGTCCTCGTAGCTCAGCTTGACCCTGCCGTCGTGGATCGCCATCTCGGGAAAAGCCTAGCATGGGGGGAGCGTCCCGTCCGGCACGCTGCTCCAGGTGGAATTGGTGACTTCTCGTGCCACATGGCCCGAGCGGTCCTGGTCCACCCGGTCCGTCCGGTTCCGGATCTCACCGCGGATGCCGCGGACCGGTTTGGCAGCTCGTCAGAGGGCTCCGTCGGCTCGCTGTCCGGCAGCCGGTTCTCGGGCCGCGGGCAGGCGAGCTCGAGCGCGGTTGCCTCGCGCGAGACGTGGGAGCGCGAGAGCCGTCCGTTCGGGGTGCCCCTGCGCCGGTCTTCGTGGACCACGAGGGACCAGCGCACCACGCCCTCCGCCTCGTCCGAGGTGCGGCGCAGGCCGAACCGGTACGGCTGGTAGCGGCGGCCGAGATCCAACGGCAGTTGGCGGTTCCTTCCGCGGGGAGCGCGAATCGTTTTGCCGGTGAGCCGACCGTTCCGGCATGCGAAGTGGACGAAATCCTCGTCGTCCGGGGGCGCGAGGGCCTCGGGCGCCGGTTCGACGGACGGCGAACGGGCGGCCGGATTCCAGATCCGGAGGTGACCCTCCGAGGTCCAGAGGTCGAGCGATCCCCCCGCGCAGCGGAGGCGCACCGGGCCGGACATCTCCTCCGGCAATGCGACGCTCTCTGGGGTTCCGAGGGGTGGGGTGAGCGGCAGGACCGTCAGTTGGACGGGTTCCGTGCGCGACCACTGGGCGACCGCCACGTACGGCAGGTACGACTCCGGTGAGCACACGGCGACTTCACCGGGGCCTCCGGCCGCCCCGGCCGGACCGCCGGCGACGAGGAGGAGGGTCCCGGCGAAGAGAACGGATCGCATGGGGGGTCTCCTTTCGTTGGCTACACTCTCTCGAGGGTCGGTTCTGGCGTCGAATCAGGCAAGAATCGTTCCACCGTAAGACGTCCCTGGCGACCACGGTCCGGTAGCCGTCCCGTCCGGATCTGGAGACGGGACCGTCCCGGCCGGTCTCGTGAGTTGGGAAGACAGGGAGCCGGGTTTGGAGGGGTGACCAGAAAAATGTCTAACCCCCTTCGATCTCCAGGAGCCGGCGCTTCCTCCACAGCCCCCCGCCGTAGCCGGTCAGGTTGCCGTCGGCGCCGACGACCCGGTGGCAGGGGACGAGGATGGCGATGCGGTTGTCGCCGACGGCGCGGGCGACGGCCCGGGCCGCCGTGGGGCGGCCGAGGTCGGCGGCGAGGTCTCCGTAGGTGGTGGTGGTGCCCGAAGGGATCTCCCGGAGCCGGCTCCAGACCTGCTCTTGCCAGGGAGTGCCTGGGGCGTCGATGGGGACGGTGAAGTCGACGGCTTGGCCGGAGAGCTGGCCGGCGAAGTAGGCGCCGAGCTCCGCTTCGAGCCGCGCGTGGATCGGCGTCGCGCCGGGGGTCACGGAGCAGCCGAGCCGGTCGGTCATGCGGCGGAGCTGGAGGGGGAGCATGCGCCGGTCGGCGAATTCGAGCAGGGTGAGGGCCTCGTCGGTCGCTCCCGCGATCATGGGCCCGAGCGGGGTGAGCAGGCGGGTCACCAGCACACGGGGAGCATCGGCGGCCTGGGTCGGGGCGCGGCCGGTGAGGCGGCGGAAGGCCTCGTTGAAGCCGGAGAGGGAGTCGAAGCCGTGGTCGAAGGCGGCGTCGATCACCTTGGCGCCGCCCTGGATGGTGCCGAGGGCCTGGCCCAGGCGGCGGGAGCGGGTGTACGCGTGGAAGGTCATGCCGTGGTGCTTCTGGAACCAGCGGCGCACCCGGTCGGGCTCGAGCCCCAGGTCCCGGAGGTCCCTGTCGCGCCAGCGGCGGGCCGGGTCGGCCTCGATCTCCCGCAGCACGTCCCGCAGCCAGGCGGGCGGGCTGCCGGCCGGCTCGAGGGGTCGACAGCGCTTGCACGGCCGGTAGCCGGCGAAGAGGGCGTCCCGGCAGGTGGGGTAGAACTCGACGTTCTCCGGCCGGGGCTTTTTCGCCGTGCAGGTGGGCCGGCAGAAGATGCCGGTGGTCTTGACCGCGGTGATGAAGATCCCTTCGTAGGACGGGTCCCGGCGGTCGATGGCCCGAAGCAGCTCGGTCCGGGGCGGCAGGGCGGTGGTGCTCATCGGGGGCAGCGGTCGATTCGTGGTCATGGCGAAAGGGGAGTGGTGGGTCGAAGGGCTGTCGTAGCTCATGAACCGAGCTTAGGAAGCTCCGCCCGGCTCCGCCACCGGGTTCTTCGGATCGAATTCCGCCGGCTCATCCCGACTCCTCCGGCTCTCCGGACGGGGCCTCCATTCCCAGATCGCGGATCTTGGTGAAGAGGGTGCGGCGGGAGATGCCGAGGGCCCTGGCCGCCTCGGTCCGGTTGCCGCCGGTCTCCCGCAGGGCGTCCTCGATCAGCCGCCGCTCGACGGCTTCCTGGGCCCGGGCGACGGCCTGCTGGAGAGGGCCGACGTCGGCGGTGGGAGGAGCTTCACTGCCGTGGCCTCCGTGGGCGATGCGCGGTGGCAGGTCCTGCACCTGGATCGTCTCCCCGGAGGCCAGCGCCACGGCGTGCTCGACGGTGTTCTCCAGCTCGCGGACGTTGCCCGGCCAGTCGTGGCCCACCAGGAGGCTCAGGGCCGCCGGGTCGATCCCCCGGACCTCCGGGCGGCCGAGCTTCTCCGTGAACCGCCGCAGGAAGTGGTCGGCCAGGAGCGGCACGTCCTCCCGGCGCTCCCGGAGCGGCGGGATCCGGAAGGCGACCACGTTGAGGCGCCAGTAGAGGTCCTCCCGGAACTCCCCCCGCTCGACCGCCCCGGCCAGGTCGGTGTTCGAGGCGGCGATGATCCGCACGTCGCAGGGGATCGGCCGCTCGCCCCCCACGCGGACCAGCTCCCGCTCCTCGAGCACCCGCAGCAACCCCACCTGGGCGTTGGCCGGCAGGTCGGCCACCTCGTCCAGGAACAGGGTCCCACCGTCGGCCAGCTCCAGCCGGCCCCGCCGCCGCTCCCGGGCACCGGTGAACGCCCCCTTCTCGTGGCCGAAGAACTCGCTCTCCACCAGGGTCGGCGGGATCGCGCCGCAGTTGACCGCCACGAACGGGCCGTCCTTGCGCTTCGAGTGGCGGTGGAGCGCTCGGGCCACCAGCTCCTTGCCGGTGCCCGACTCGCCCTCGATCAGCACCGTGGTGTCGAGCGGCGCCACCTTGGCGATCCGCTGGAAGATGTCCGCCATGGCGCCGGAGGTGCCGACCATGTTCTCCGGCCGGAAGCGCTCCTCGAGCTGGCCCTCCAGGGTCTCGACCCGGGCCTCCAGCCGGGCGAGCTCCAGGGCGCGCTCGACCACGAGTTGCAGCTCCGCGTTGTCGAACGGCTTGGTGACGTAGTCGAAGGCCCCTTCCCGCATGGCCGCCACGGCCGAGGCGATCGACCCGTGGGCGGTCATGATGACGGCTTGAACCCGCGGCCGCTCCGCCTTGAGCCGGGCGAGGAGCTCGATGCCGTCCATCCCGGGCAGCGCCAGGTCGAGGAGCGCCACGTCCGGGGCCGCGTCGTCCAGCCGCTCGAAGGCCGTCTCGGCGTCGGCCACGGCCTCCACGGTGTAACCCCGGGCCTCGAACAGCTTGGCGACGATGGCCCGGATGCGGGCCTCGTCCTCGACGATCAACAGTCGCCCGGGACGCGTCCCGGGCGAGACGGTCTCCGTCATGGGCTCCCTCCGCGCAGGCGCACGCGGACCGCCGCGCCGCCACCGGCGCCGTCGGCGATCTCCACCTCGCCCCGGTGCCGCTCGGCGATGCCGTAGCAGATCGACAGGCCGAGCCCGGTGCCGCCCGCCTTGGTGGTGAAGAAGGGGTCGAAGACCTTCTCCCGGATCTCCTCCGGAACGCCGGGGCCGGTGTCCGAGACCTCGAAGAACGCTCCGCCCCGCTCCGGCGGCTCGCTCCGCCCCGGCGGGATCGGCCGGCCGGTCACCGTCAGCCGCCCGCCTTCGGGCATGGCCTGGAGGGCGTTGAGGAGCAGGTTGAGGAAGAGCTGCTTGAGGAGGCCCTCGTCCCCGATCATCGGCATCGCCTGGTCCAGGGCGGCGTCCACCTCGACCCCCTGCTTGCGGCACCGGCTCGCCACCAGCGCCACCGACTGGCGTACGACCTCGGCGGCGTCGAGCGGAGCGAAGACCGCCTCCCGCGGTCGGGCGAAGGAGAGCAGGCCCTCGACGATCTCGTCGATCCGGTCCACCTCCTCCAGCAGTCCGGCGGCCTCGGGACGGCCGGGATGGTCCTCCGACAGGGTGTCGTGGAGGTACTGGATGGTGGAGCGGATGGCCGTCAGGGGGTTGCGGATCTCGTGGGCCGCGCCGGCGGCCAGCTCTCCGGCCGTGGCCAGCCGCTCGGCCCGGTAGAGGTGCCGTAGCCGAGCGCGCTGGGCCTCCAGCAGGGCCGCGTTCTCGCAGGCCAGCGCCGCCTGGGCCGCGAGCTGCTCCAGGAGATCCCGCTCGGCCGGGTCCGGGGACGAGCTCGGCGACGCCCGCGAGCCGTCCCGCGACCCCAACAGCAAGAACCCGGTGAGCCGATTCATCGCCACCAGCGGTACCACCCCCCGAAAGCCCGCGTCGGAAAGCCGCGCTGCCTCCTCCGCCCCCACGTACTCGACCACGCCCGGATTCTCGGACAGGACCAGTGGCTCCTCATTCACCCGCAGCCACCGCACCAGCTTCGCCTCCTCGGACCAGCCCATCTCCGGAGCGTCCACCGCCTCGTCCCCGGCCTCTCGCCGCGCCACCAGGCGGTAGCCGCCGGCGTCCTCGTCCCGCACTGCCAGCGCGACCCGGTCCAGCCCGAACACCTCCCGGAGCTGCGCCGCGATCACCGCGTGGAGCTGGGCGGGATCGACGATGACCGAGAGGGATCGGACGAAGTCCTGGAGGATGCGCCGGTCCCCGGCGGTCCGGTCGGAAAAGCGTGAGCGGAGGAGAGGCATCGAGATGATTCTACGCGGCTGGGGACGAGCCCCGCCTCTACACTCTGGCAGGCGGGGACAAGCCCCGCCTCTACAACTCTGGCAGGCGGGGACGAGCCCCGCCTCTACACTCCGGCAGGCGGGGACAAGCCCCGCCTCTACACTCTGGCAGGCGGGGACGA
>JASFUJ010000304.1:0-5219 GCA_050050355.1 Acidobacteriota bacterium | reverse complement strand
ACATCGGGGGGATCTCCTACCATCGGCATCCACAGGTGGGGAGCGGGGCGGTGTTCGTCTACGACGGCCACCCGGGCGGGGTGGGGATCGCGGCGCGGGGGTTTCGGGACCTGCCGGAGCTCCTGGGGCGGGTGCTCGCCCTGCTCGACGGGTGCGACTGCGAGAGCGGGTGTCCGTCGTGTGTGCAGAGCCCCAAGTGCGGCAACGGGAACCGGCCGCTGGACAAGGCGGGAGCGGCGCGGGTCGTGCGGATGTTGCTCGACCGCGAGGCGCCGGTGGAGGTGGACGAAGAGGCCGAGGTCGAGGAGCTCGAAGGCCCGTTGACCCGGAGGGTCTTCCTGCCGAGGGAGGCGGGAGAGGCGGGGATGGCCGCTGAGCCCAAGCCTTCGCCCCACGTTCGCCGGGAGCGCTCCGGTGAGCTCTCTCGGCGGCAAACTGCGACCGGCGAGGGACTCACCGGGGCACTCCCCCAATCGCAACGTTCGTCCACGGGCCGGGCCGATGCCCCGGCGGAGGTTGGCCGGGCGGGGGCGCCCCCTGCCCCCCCAAGGCCAGCTCCCGCTGGCCGTTCTGGTCGACCTGGGGGAGAGGGATCGGGGGAGTCGGGGGGTGATCTAGAGGTTTCGGGGGGCGATCCGGACACCCTCCCCCTGACCATCCTCTTCGACCTCGAGACCCTGCGCTCGGCCGACGAGGTCGGGGGGTGGGGGAACGCCCACCGGATGGGGATCTCCGTGGGTGTGGCCTGCCTCCTGGAGGAAGGCCGGTTCGAGGTCTTCCGGGAGGAGCGGGTGGGGGAGCTGGCGGATCTGTTGACCCGGGCCACGCTGGTCGTGGGGTTCAACGTGAAGCGCTTCGACTACCGGGTGCTGTCGGGCTACACGGGCGTCGAGTACGGACGGCTGGTGCGGACGCTGGACCTGATGGAGGACGTGCAGCGGCGGATCGGGTTCCGGGTGGGGCTGGATCACCTGGCGCGGGAGACCCTGGGGGCCGAGAAGTCGGCGGACGGGTTGCAGTGCCTGGAGTGGGTGCGGCAGGGGCGGATGGACCTGGTGGAGTCCTACTGCCGGCGGGACGTGGAGCTGACCCGGGACCTGTACCTCCACGGGCGGCGCGAAGGGTGCGTGTGGCTGCGCCACCGGCGCCGGGGTCGGGTGCGGGTGCCGGTCGAGTGGTAGGGGGCCTCCCGAGCCCTCCTACCCCCGTGGGCGCAGCGTCTGCCGGGCGCGGTTTTCGAGCTCCCGGCTCCAGGCGACGATCTCCCGCCCCCCGGGGCGCCCGGCGTAGGGGCCGAGGGCGTCGAGGGCGGTGGTGATCTCCTCCTGCAGACGCTCGACCGTCGCGGCGCCGGCGCCGGTGGCGAGCACCGCGCGGCCGAGGGCTTCGGCGTCCCGCGGCGTGACGCGCGGCGCGTTCCACAGCCGGGCCACCTCCTTGCGCACCTCCTTCGACCGGTCGGCGGCCACCAGGATCGGGAAGGTGGGCTCCCGGTTGAGGATGTCGTTGAAGGCGTCCTTGCCGCTGCCGAGCCGCTGGAGGTCGAGCAGGTCGTCGGCGAGCTGGAAGGCGATTCCCAGGCGACCGGCGCAGTCGCCGAAGCGCTCGGCGGCGTCGTCCTCGTCCACCAGGCGGGCGGCGGAGCGGGCGCACCAGGCGAAGAGCGAGCCGGTCTTGCCCGCCACGATCTCGCGCCACTGATCCACCGGCAGCTCCACGCGGCCGCGGGCGAGCACCTCGGCCATCACCCCGCGGCTCATGGTGGCGATGGTCTCCACCGCCTCCGAGGTGATGATCCGCGGCCACTGCCGGAGCTGGACGAACGCCAGGGTGAGCACCAGGTCGCCGGCGAGGACCGCCGCGGTCGCGCCCCACAGGGCGTTGGCGGTGGGCCGGCCGCGGCGGGTCTCGGCGCCGTCGACCACGTCGTCGTGGAGCAGGCTGCCGGCGTGGATCAGCTCGCCCGCCACCGCCACGTCGACCAGGGCGTCGGTGGGAGCCTCGATGGCCCGGCCGAACAGGTACACGAGGCGGGGCCGGGCCCGCTTGGCGGCGCCGGCCAGGATGAGGTTCCGCGCCGCTTCCATCAGGACCTCGGGCCCCTCGGGACCGGCGTTGGTCCCGGTCTCCAGGGCCCGGCTCAGGGCGAGCTCGACGTCGCCCACGAAGGACTCCAGGTCCACCGCGGTCTCGAGCAGGTCGGCGTGGGAGGGCTCACGCAGCATTCCCGGGAGTATAGCCTGGATCGGCGATCGGAGCCGGTCGCCTCTACAATGGGCCGGCGTTTCGATCTGGAGCCGAGACCCGAACCCTCGACCGACCGGAGACCCCGACCATGCGACTGAAGCCCTCCCTCGACTGGCTGCTGCTCTTCGTGCCGCTCGCGATCGGCCTCGACTTCTTCGCGCCCGAGCGCGCCACGCTGATCTTCGTCTGCGCCTGCGTGGCGGTGATCCCGCTGGCCGGCTGGCTGGGCAAGGCCACGGAGCACCTCGCGGAGCGCACCAGCGCGGGGATCGGCGGCCTGCTCAACGCCACCTTCGGCAACGCGGCGGAGCTGATCATCGCCCTGCTCGCGCTGCGTCAGGGGTTGACCGACGTGGTCAAGGCGTCGATCACCGGGTCGATCATCGGCAACATCCTCCTGGTCATGGGGGTGGCCTTCCTGGCCGGGGGCATCCGCTTCAAGCGGCAGCGCTTCAACGTGGCCGCGGCCCGGGTCCAGGCGACCATGCTGACCCTGGCCGCGATCGCCCTGATCATGCCGGCGGTCTTCCACCACCTCGTGCCCCAGGCCGCGCGCTCGGAGCGCACGTTGTCGATGGAGATCGCGGTGGTGCTGATCGTCACCTACGGTGCCATGCTGCTGTTCTCGCTGCACACGCACCGGCAGCTCTTCACCGGCCCGGCGGCGGAGGCGGCCGAGGTGGAGGACGCGGGGCACGAGCCCTGGAGCCTGCGCCGTTCGCTCGGCGTGCTGGTGGGCTCGGCGGCGGTGATCGGCTGGGTGAGCGAGGTGTTGGTGGGATCGGTGGAGGCGGCGGCGCATTCGCTCGGGATGACCGAGGTCTTCGTGGGGGTGATCGTGGTGGCCGTGGTGGGCAACGCCGCCGAGCATTCGACGGCGATCCTGATGGCGGTTCGCAACCGGATGGACCTGGCGGTCGGGATCGCGGTGGGGAGCTCGATCCAGATCGCCCTGTTCGTGGCGCCGGTGCTGCTGTTCGCGAGCTACTTCCTGGCGCCGGAGCCGATGGACCTGGTGTTCACGCCGGCGGAGGTGGTGGCGGTGGGGCTGGGGATCCTGATCACCGGCCAGATCGCCGGGGACGGGGAGTCGAACTGGCTGGAGGGGGTGCAGCTCCTGGTGGTGTACCTGATCCTGGGGATCATCTTCTACTTCCTGCCCGCGGCGGCGATGCACTGAGGCGGGGGATGGCGGCTGTGTGGATGGCCGCCGCTGCCCATCGCCACCCTCTCCCCCGTGGGGAGAGCCCCCCGATCGCCACCCTCTCCCCCGCGGGGAGAGGGCCGGGGTGAGGGGGTACATCGGGGTTCGATGGCGGCGGAGAGGCTGCCTTCGCCGGGGGGTCTGCCGGGGGCGGTCCGGGGGCTCCCGGCCTGCGGCACGGCTCCGCCCTGGTGAGCTTCGGCCGGGTGGCTCCGCCTGTCAGCGCCGCCGCGGACGGTTCGGGCGTACCCTACGAAGGGGCTTGCCAGGTCCGCGGGCGCTGGCACCTCCGGCCGGGAGCCCCCGGACCGCCCCACGGATCACCGTTCGCTGCCACTGCCCATCGCCACCCTCTCCCCCTGACCCGGAGGGGGGGAGAGGGCCGGGGTGAGGGGAGTGGGTGGAGGTCGGATGGCGGCCGGGTGGACCGCTCCGCCGGGAGGGCACGCGGGGAGCTCCCTCGGCGGCTGGACTGCGACCGGCGAGGGACTCCCCGCGCCCCTCCCCGGGTCACTGCCCGTTGCCATACCCAACCAGCGCCCCCCGGCCGCTCCGTAGCGGCCGGACCTGTGCCGGCCGGGGCGGTGGCCCCCCTCCCAAGGCCAGCTCCCGCTGGCCGTTCTGGTCGATCTGGGGGAAGGGGGACGGAGGGTTTTTTTTGGGGGGGGGATGCAGTGGACCTACCGCGTGAGCGCCCCGCGCCGCTTGCGCAGCTCGGCCAGGACCGTCTTCCCCGTGGTGGCGCCGAGGATGAGGACACCGCCCACCCAGGCCCAGGGGCCGGGGACCTCGCCGTGGAGGAGCCAGGCCCAGACGGGGCTGAAGGTGGGCTCGACGAGCAGGAGCAGAGAGGCTTCGAGGGCGGGGATCCGTTCCAGGCCGTTGGTCAGCAGCACGTAGGCCAGGGCGATCTGGAGCACGCCCAGGTGGCCGATGGCGATCCAGTCCTGGATGCCGGTGCCGGCGACCGGGAAGGCCCAGGGGACACAGACCAGGAAGGCCATCAGGTTGCCGGTGATCGCCGCGGCGGCGCCGGGGCGGTCCTTCAGGCCGCCACGGGTGCGCAGGTGGGTGCTGCCGAGCCAGCGCAGGCCCATGATGGTCAGGGCCCAGGTGAACCCGGAGGCGGCGCCGTAGAGGTTGCCCAGGAAGGGGTCGGGAGCGGTGTCGAAGGGTTGTTGGTCGCCGACGAAGAAGGCGGCGAGGCCGAGGCCGATGGCCGCCATCCAGCCCAGGTCGGCGCGGTGCACCCGCTCGCCCAGGAGGCGGGGGCTGAGCACGAGGATGTAGAGGGGGGCGGTGCTCTGGAGGAAGATGGCGTTGGCGGCGGTGGTGTACTTGTTGGAGGCCACGTAGAGGACCATCGTGGCGGCGTAGGCGACGCCGACCAGGGCGGTGTGGCGGTTGATGGAGCGCAGGGCGCGGGGCACCATCAGGGCGAGGGCCAGGGCGGCGAGGCCGGAGCGGAAGCCGGCCACCTGCCAGGGGGTGAGGGTGGTGGCCTTGATGGCGGCCCCGCCGGTGGAGAAGAACAGGGCGGCGCCGACGACCGCGAGGCGGCCGAGGAGGGCGGCGGAGGGGCGGTGGGTCGGAGCGGTCACGGCGGAGCGGAGTGTACCGCCGTCGTGACGGGGATGGCGGTTGGGTGGACGGCTCCGCCGGGGGGTTCGCCGGGGGCGGTCCGGGGGCTCCCGGCCTCCGGCACGGCTCCGCCCGGTAGAGCTCCGGCCGGGCGGCTCCGCCTGGCAGCGCCTCGCGGACAGGTCGG
>JASFUJ010000303.1:0-5234 GCA_050050355.1 Acidobacteriota bacterium | reverse complement strand
CGGCGGGACGGTCCTGCACCTGCGCGAGCGGGGCCGGCCGGAGCGGCCCGGCCGGAGCGTCCGGTCCGGTGGGCCGCCCCTGTCGCTGGCCGTCCTCGGCCTGTCGGTGCTGGCCAGGCCGGAAGGGCTCCTGCTCCTGGGCCTCGCCGTCGGCGACCGGCTGCTCCGGTTCCGGCGCCCCCGGCCGGCGGATCCGCGGAACCCGCCCGAGGGCGCCCTGTCGTGGCGGCCGCCCGCGGCCACCGAGTGGAAGGCGCTGGCGGCGGGGCTGGGCGCGGCGGCCGTGGCGGTGGCGCCGGCGGCGCTCTTCTTCCTGGCGATCGGCGGCTCGCCCCTGCCCACCACGCTGGGGGCCAAGACCGGCGTCGCAGGGGTCCACCTGCCGGAGCTCCGGGACCTCCACGTCGCCGCCGGGGTCTTCTTCCGGCCCCAGCCGTGGATGACGGTGCTGGCCGCGGCCGGCGCCACGACGCTGGTCCGGCGCCTGGGGACGCCGCGGGACCGGGGGCTGCTGCCGGCCCTCTGGCTCGCCGGGCTGCCGCTCGCCTACTCCTGTCTCGGACCGGCCGGCGGGAACGCGGTGATCGGCAACTTCGGCCGCTACCTCTTCCCGCTCTTCCCGGTGCTGATCGTCCTCGGCGTGCTCGGCCTGGAGCCGGTGGTGCGCGCCCTGGGGCCCGGCCGGTCCCCGGTGCGGAGCGCCCTGGCGCTCGCCGGCCTGGTGGTCCTGGCGGCCCCGACCGTGGCCGACTGCGCCCGCACGGCCACCCTCTACGCCCGCAACGTGGCGGACGTGGAGGCCGGGGACGTGCGGATGGCCCGGTGGCTCGCGGAGCGCCTGCCGGAGCGGGCGGTGGTCGCCACCATGGACGTGGGCGCCATGGCCGCCATCCTGCCCAACCGGATCGTCGACCTGGCCGGGATCGGCGACCCGGAGCTGCACGAGCTCGTCCGCCGGGCCCGGGCGCGGGGCGGGAGCTGGCAGGACGGCGTGTTCGACCTGATCGCCGCGCGCCGCCCCGACTACCTGATGGTGTTCCCCGACTGGCTCGGCCCGGTGGACCGGCCCGGATCCCCGTTCCGCCGGCTCCACACGATCCGCGTGCCGGACAACGTCACCCTGGGCCGGGATACGCTGGCCCTCTACTCGACGCCCTGGACCCGGTACGATCTGCGGGACCTCGAACCAGGAGCCTCGCCATGAAGATCCCCGCCTTCGACCTCACCCGTTCGACCGCCCGGCTGCAGGAGCCGCTCGGCCGCCGCTGGGCGGAGCTGGTGGCGAGCGCCGGGTTCATCGGCGGCCCCGAGGTGGCCCGCTTCGAATCCGAGCTGGCCTCCTACCTGGGCGCGGCGGGCTGCGTCGGGGTCGCCAACGGCACCGACGCCCTGGTGGTGGCGCTCCGCGCCCTCGACCTGCAGCCGGGCGACCAGGTGATCGTCCCCGCCTTCACCTTCATCGCCACCGGCTCCGCCGTGGCCCTGGCCGGCGGCGTGCCGGTGTTCGCCGACGTGGAGCCCGGCTCGCTCAACCTGGATCCGGCATCGGTGGAGGAGCGGATCACCGACCGCACCGCCGGGGTGATCGGCGTGCACCTGTTCGGCCGGCCCTGCGACGTCGAGGCGCTCGCCGCCCTCTGCCGCCGTCACGGGATCTGGCTGATCGAGGACGCTGCCCAGGCCCACGGCGCGACGGTCGGCCGGCGCCGGGCCGGGACCTTCGGCACCCTCGGCAGCTTCAGCTTCTATCCCACCAAGAACCTGGGAGCGTTCGGCGACGGCGGCGCGGTGATCGGCGACGACCCCGATCTCCTGGACCGGGTGCGGCGGATCGCCAACCACGGGCGCACCGAACACTACCTCCACGGCGAGCTCGGCACCAACAGCCGGCTCGACGCGCTCCAGGCCGCGGTGCTCAACCTGCGCCTGCAAGAGCTCGACGCCGGCAACCGGCGCCGGCGCGAGATCGCCGCCCGCTACCGGGAGACCCTGGAGCCGTTCGACGCGGTCGACCTGCCCCGGGACGCGGACGGTACCGAGCCGGTCTACCACCAGTTCGCCCTGCTCACCGACCGGCGCGACGCCCTGCGCGAGCACCTGGCGGAGCGGGGCATCGGCTCGGTGGTCTTCTACCCGATCCCGCTCCACCGGCAGCCGGCGCTGGCGCCCTACGTGCCCGAGGGGCTCTCGTTGCCGGTGTCCGAGCGCGCCGCGGAGCGGGTCCTGTCGCCCCCCATGTTCCCGGAGCTCGAGGACGCGGAGGTGGAGGAGGTCCGGCGGGCGCTCGGCGAGTTCTTCTCCGACGCGCGGTGAACGGGGTGGGCGGGATCCGCCGCGGCCGGACCGCCACCTGGGCCGCCTACCTCGGCTTCGCGCTGCTGTTCGCCTGGGTCCTGACCCGCAACCGGGAGGCGCTCGCCGGCCTGGCCGCCGAGGACGCCCTCCAGTTCGTCTGGCTGCTGGCCCTCGGGCTGCCGATGCTGGGCGGCCGGGGGTTGCTCAACCGGATGACCTTCCGCCCGTTCGGGGCCGAGCTGGGCCTCGGCGCCGGAACCCGGCTGGCGGTGCTCCAGACCCTGGGCAACTACCTGCCCCTGTCGGCCGGCCTCATGGCCAAGGCGGTGGTGCTGAAGAACCGGTTCAGGGTTCCGTACACCACCTCCGCCGTGGTCTCGATCTACACCTACGCGGCGGCGGTGGCCGCCAGCGGCGCCGTCGGCCTCCTGGTCCTGTGGCGGGTGGCTCCGCACCGGCCGCTCCTGGCCACCGGGTTCTCGGTCATGGCGGCGGCGGTGCTGGTGCCGCTGCTGCCGGTGGGCCCGCTCCTGACCCGCGTGGTCCCCGGCGCCACCGACTGGCGGAGCGTGCGCCGCCGGTTCCGCGGGGTCCTGGGCGGCGTGCTCGTCCTCCACGGGGCGCTCCTCGCCCTGGCGGCGCTCCGGCTGGCGCTGGCGTTCCAGGTGTTCGACCGCCGGATCGGCTACGCCGAGGCCCTGCTGCTGTCCTCCGGGATGATCCTGAGCCGGCTGGCCAACCTGACGCCGGGCGCCCTCGGCGTGCGCGAGGGGCTGGTGGCCGCCCTGGGCCTGGTCACGGGGATCGACCCCGGCCTGTCGGTGCTCGCCGTGGGCGTCGACCGCCTGGCGGAGGTGTTCGTGATCTTCGGCTCCGGCGCGCTCCTGTCCACCGGCGACCGGGGGCCCCCCACTCTGGATCGAGCCCTGGATCGAGCCCCGGATCGGGCTCCGGATCGGGAGGCCCGCCGATGAAGGTCCTCATGCTCACCTCCTCCTATCCGCTGCCGGAGGACCCGACCTGGGGCCCCTTTGTCCGCACCCTCGCCCGGGGGGTCGCCGGAACCGGCGCCACGGTCCGGGTGCTGGTGTTCTCGCCCGGCCGCCGGGACCACCGGTTCACCGGCGACGACGGCATCGAGGTGGTGAGCTATCGCTACACCCGGTTCGCGCGCCCGGCGCTCCACCGGGCGGCCGGCCTGGTGCCCTCGGTCCGCCGGAGCTGGCGCGCCCGGCTCCAGCTCCCCGCGTACGCCGTGGCGTCGATCGCCACCCTGCGCCGCCACGTGGACCGGCTCGCCCCGGACGTGGTCCACGCCCACTGGCTCCTGCCCGGCGGCTGGATCGCCCGTCACGCCCTCCGCGGCCGCCGGCCGCCGCTGGTGACCACCGCCTGGGGCGCGGACCTCTACCTGCCGGCGCGATGGCCGCTGCCCGGAGTGCTGCGCCGGGTCGAGCGGGCGAGCGCACGGGTGGTGGCGGTGAGCGAGCACCTGCGGCGCAGGGCCGCCGTGTACGGTCTGGACCCCGGCCGGATGCGGGTGATCCCCAACGGCGTCGACACGCGGCAGCTCTCCCCGCCGGACCCCGAAGCACCCCCGGCCGGACCGCTCGTGGTGGGGACCGCCCGGCGGCTGGTCCCCGAAAAGCGCGTGGACGACCTGCTGGAGGCGGTGGCGGCGCTGCCGGCCGACGAGCGTGACCGGGTCGAGATCCGCATCGCCGGCGACGGGCCGGAGCGCCCGCGGCTGGAGGGCCGGGCCGGAGCCCTGGGGATCGCCGGCCGGACCCGGTTCCTGGGCTCGATCCGCCACGAGGACATGGCCGGCTTCCACCGCGGCCTCGACCTCTTCCTGAACCCCAGCGTGCAGGAAGGGATGGCCACCGCCAACCTGGAGGCCATGGCCTGCGGGGTGCCGGTCCTGGGCTACCTGGGCGTCGGCAACGACGAGGTGGTCCGGGACGGGGAGAACGGCTTCCTGGTGCCGTCGGGAGAGGTCCCGGCCCTGACCGGCAGGCTGCGCGCCCTGCTCGCCGACCCCGCCCTCCGGGCGCGCCTCGGCCGGGCCGCGCGGCGGACGGTGCTCGGGCGCTTCTCCCAGGAGGCGGTGGGGCGGGCCTACCGGGCGGTCTACGACGAGGTGGCGAGGCGATGAGCGGGCGGGCGCAGACCGAGACCCCGCGGCCCGTCGAGCGGCCGGTGATCTTCGTCACCTCCCTCGGCCGGACCGGAACCCACTTCTTCGGCCGGCGCCTGTCGCGGATGATCGACGGCTGCCACTCGGTCCACGACCCGGACGTCGTCTGGGTCGCCCGCCCGGGAGAGTGGTGGACCAAGGTCCGGCGGCTCGGGTTCCACCGGGCGGTCCTCGGCCGCTTCGACCCGCGCACCTCGACCCGGGCGCTGAGCATCGCGCGCCAGACCGGCCGCGTGAGCGACGAGCAGGCGGTGGCGACGCTCCTGGAGCTGCGGCGTCCCCTGATCGAGCAGACCCTCGAAGAGACCGGCGCCCCCGTCTTCCTGGAGGCCAACGGCCAGCTCAGCAGCCTGGTCGACCTGCTGCCGCGGGCGTTCCCCCGCTGCCGGATCGCCTACATCGTCCGCGATCCCCGGGACTGGATCCGGTCCTGGATGAACATCCCCTCCGGCTGGTTCGGACCGCTGGACGTGCGCCGCTGGGTGCCCGGGGGCCGGCTGACCGCCCGGGACTTCCCGGACGATCCGGACCGGCGGCGCTGGCGCCGGATGAGCCGGTTCGAACGCCTGTGCTGGGCCTGGGCCCGCGAGGGCGGCTACGGGGTGGTGGCGGCCCGCCGCACCCCCCAGGCCGGGATCTGGCGCTACGAGGACCTGTTCGGCCCGACGACTTTCGATCCCTCCGGGCGGGAGACCCGGCAGTCCGCGTTCGAGGGCCTGCTCGACTTCGTCACCCGGTTCCC